>NZ_BAABBR010000001.1:600000-777500 GCF_039538065.1 Sphingomonas rosea | reverse complement strand
AGTTTGGTCCCTATCTGCCGTGGGCGTCGATACTTGAGAGGAGTTGCCCCTAGTACGAGAGGACCGGGGTGAACATGCCTCTGGTGCACCAGTCGTTCCGCCAGGAGCGCAGCTGGGTAGCTATGCATGGACGGGATAACCGCTGAAAGCATCTAAGCGGGAAGCCTCCCTCGAGATAAGGTATCATCGAGCCGTGGAAGACCACCACGTTGATAGGCCGGGTGTGGAAGTGCAGTAATGCATGGAGCTAACCGGTCCTAATTGCTCTGTTCGCGCTTGAGAGTCCCACCATCATCGACAGTTCTGCTGATCGATGGGTGTGTCACTCAGCTAGATGACGCCAGAATATTGGTCCGCACGATTTCTAGAACTCTCTTGTCCCGCCGGCTTCATAGCTTGGTGACCATAGCGTCTGTGACCCACCCGATCCCATCCCGAACTCGGCCGTGAAACCAGACTGCGCCGATGGTACTTCAGCTTAAGCTGCGGAAGAGTAGGTCGTCGCCAGGCTTTGCAGCCGGCGGGCACAAGAGAAAACCCATTCACATGTTGAAGTACGCCGCCGCTCGCCCCTTGGGGTAGCGGCGGCGTTCTTGTCTTTTCGGCTTCCGGCTTTCTGCGGTTGCCAAAACATGTTGGCGCGGGGTGGAGCAGCCCGGTAGCTCGTCAGGCTCATAACCTGAAGGTCGTAGGTTCAAATCCTACCCCCGCAACCAATAAGCAAAGGCCGTCCTTCGGGGCGGCCTTTTGTCGTTTGGAGCCAAGCGGCTTGCCAGACGTCTCCTTCGCGTGCGGATCGCGACCTACAATGTGAACGGCGTCAACGGGCGCCTCCCGGTCCTGCTCGACTGGCTGTCGACCACGCAGCCCGACGTCGTCTGTCTCCAGGAGCTCAAGGCACCGAACGAGAAATTCCCCGAAGCGGCGATCCGCGATGCGGGCTACGGCGCGATCTGGCACGGCCAGAAGAGCTGGAACGGGGTCGCGATCCTCGCGCGCGGCAAGGAGCCGCTCGAAACCCGCCGCGGCCTCCCGAACGATCCCGATCCTTCGCAGAGCCGCTACCTCGAGGCAGCAATCGACGGCGTCCTCGTCGGCTGCCTCTATTTGCCCAATGGCAATCCGCGGCCCGGTCCCAAATACGACTACAAGCTCGCCTGGATCGCGGCCTTCGAAACGCTCGCGGCCGAGCTCATCCAGCTCGAGGAGCCGGTTGTCCTCGCCGGCGACTACAATGTCATCCCGACCGAGGCCGACGCGTACAAGCCGGAGCGCTGGGTCGATGATGCGCTTTTCGCGCCCGAGGTCCGCGACGCCTTCGCGCGGCTCACCACCGCCGGCTGGACCGACGCGCTCCGCCATCGTCATGCCGACGAGCGGATCTTCACTTTCTGGGACTATTTCCGCAACGCCTTCGCCCGCGACGCGGGTCTCAGGATCGACCACCAGCTCCTCAATCCGGCCGCCGCGGCGCGACTCGTGGAGGCCGGAGTCGACCGGTCGGTGCGATCAATGCCGAAGACGAGCGATCATGCGCCGGTATGGATCCGATTGGCGTGACCGCGGCGGCGACGCCGGAAGCCTCGCCCGGCGCCGCGGCGGAGCCTTCACGCTCTGGTCGCGCGCGGGCAAGCCGCTCGGCCGCGCCCTCGACGACGTGGTCGCCACGCGTACGAACGAACCCTATCGCATGGGCGATCGCGCCATGCGCAAGGTGATGCAATACCGCAGCGTCGATTGCGTGGTCGACTGTTTCCGCACCGAAAAGGCGGGGGACCAGCTCGCGTCCCTGCTCCTCGGACTTGACGACAAGGACGTCCTCCTCAAGATCTCGGTTTCTGCGCAATCTTCACGGCCGCTGAAAAACGCGCCTGAACCGCCGGGCGCACGCCGCGCATCGCGCCGCCGGGTTCAACGGCAACCGTCCTTTGAAACCCAGCCGCCGCCCCGACAAGCGCCCCAACCGATGCCGCCGCGAGCCGCTTAACCACCCGCTTACTCCCGAGCAGCTATAGGATATTCTCGACAAGTCGCAGCCAAGTGAGCATCGTCGGACATAATATTGAGGTCCGGGATGAGCCGGACCCTAGGGGCACCCGTCGATGCTTGAAGCCGCCGTCACCTTCTTCTCCGGGCAGTTTCAGCCCCACGGCTACTGCCTCTTGTGGCAGCCAGGCCTGATCTGGACGCACGTCGTCTCCGACGCCCTGATTGCGATCGCCTACTTTTCTATCCCGATAGTGCTCGTGAGCTTCGTCCGCCGTCGACCCGACATCGAATTCGGGAAGATGTTCTGGCTGTTCGCGCTGTTCATCCTTTCCTGCGGCCTGACGCACGTCCTCGCCATCTGGAACCTGTGGCATGGCGACTATGCGCTCGAGGCGGTCGTCAAGGCGCTTACCGCCGCGGCCAGCATCCCGACGGCGATCCTGCTCTGGCCGCTGCTCCCGCGGATGCTCGCGATCCCCAGCCCCTCGATGCTCCAGCGCAAGAACGACGAACTCGCCGCCGCGCTGGCAGAGCGCGACGACGTGCTCGGGCAGCTCCGCGCCGAAGTCATCCAGCGCGAGCGCGCCGAGGCCGCCCTCGTCCAGGCCAACAAGATGGAGGCGGTCGGCCAGCTCACCGGCGGGATCGCCCACGACTTCAACAATCTGCTGCAGGCGATCTCGGGCAATATCGAACTCATCGGCATGATGCCCGACAAGCCCGACAAGGTCGCGCGCTGGGCCGCCAATGCTGCGCAGGCGACCGAGCGCGGGACCAAGCTCACCGGCCAGCTCCTCACCTTCTCGCGCCAGCAGCGGCTTGAGGCGCGACCCGTCAACGTCGCCAGGCTCGTCGGCGGGATGGAGGGATTGCTCCGCAATTCGGTCGGCCCGACCGTGAGCCTCAAGGTCGAGGTCGCCGACGACGTCGGCACGGTGCGCGCCGACCCGACCCAGCTCGAGCTTGCCATCCTCAACTGCGCAATCAACGGTCGTGACGCCATGCCGATGGGCGGGACCGTCATCGTCCGCGCCGAGCCGGAAGGCGATCAGGTTGCGATCCGGATCATCGACCAGGGCGTCGGCATGACCCCCGAAGTGGCCGAGCGCGCGCTCGAACCCTTCTTCACCACCAAGGGCCCGGGGAGCGGCACCGGCCTTGGCCTCTCGATGGCCTATGGCGTCGCGCGCGCCGCGGGCGGCCACCTCACCATTGACAGCAAGGTAGGGGAGGGGACGGTCGTCACCTTCGTCCTTCCGCGCGCCGAGGATGACCTGGGGCCGCCCGAACAGGCCGCCGCCGATCCGCGACAGGAAAATGCCCGTTCGGCCGAAATCCTGCTCGTCGACGACGATCCCGCAGTCCGCGCGGCGGTGGCCGACATGCTCCGCTCGCGCGGGCATCGGGTCACCGAGGCCGGCGATGGCCCGCAGGCCTTGCTCCAGCTCGAGCGGTCGGCGGTAGAGCTGCTGCTCCTCGATTTCGCCATGCCGGGGATGAACGGCGCCGAGGTTGCCGCCCGTGCGCGCGAGTTGCGCCCTGACCTGCGGATGCTCTTCCTCAGCGGCTTCTCCGACAGCGCGGCGATCGACCGGGCGGTGGACGGCAAGGCGCGCGTCCTGCGCAAGCCGATTACCGCCAGCGATCTCGCCGACGCGATCGACGAGATGATGGGCTAGGCCCGGCGTTCGAACCCGGCCAGCACCTCGGCCAGCCAGCGTCCCGCCACCAACGACGACAGATCGCCGGGATCGAGCGGCGGATCCCACTCGGTCAGGTCGATCGCGCGCACCCGCGGTTCGGCCGCGAGTCGCCTGACGCCCGCGAAGAAGAGGTGGACGTCCATGCCTCCCGGCCGCGCGCCCGGTGCCGCCGGAAACTGGCTCCGCTCGATCACGTCGATGTCGCAATCGAGGAAAATCGCCTCGACCCCCTCCAGCCGGTCGAGCGCGCGATCGATCGCTTCGCCGATTCCCTGCTCGCGCACCGCGCGCGCGGTGATCACCAGATGGCCGCCCGCGACCGCATCCTCGTGCATCGCGCGGCTGTTGGCGAAGGGGGCCAGCCCGATCTGGACGATGTTCGCGCCCGGCAGGCCGTCGCCAAGCAGCGCCCGGACCGGATTGCCGTTGCTCAAGCCCTGATCGAGCCCGCGCAGGTCGAAATGCGCGTCGAGCGTGATCAGGCCGCAGCGTTCCAGCGGCAGCCCAAGCGCTTCGGCCATGCCGAGCAGGCCCGGTCGCGTTACCGCATTGTTGCCGCCGATCAGCAAGGTCAGCGCGTGCGCCCCGACGCTCGCCGCCACCGCCGCGCGCAGCGGCCCCGTCGCCGCCTCGATGCTCCCCCCGAGCACGACGTCGCCGCGGTCCGCGACCAATGTCGCCAGCTCGCGTTCCGTATCGAGATCGTAGCGCCCGATCCGCCGCAGCACCGCGCGCAGCGCCGCCGGCGCGAGATCGCAGCGGCCCGGCGTCACTGACCCGACACCGAGTGGCGCCCCCACCAGTCCGACCGGCGCTGCCGCATCGGCGGCGACGAGAAGCTCGGAGAGATTGGGCCAGGCGCTGGTCATTGCCGCCCATCTAGCAGCCGCTTACAGCCCTGTCCCATGTGGGATCGCCTTCTAACCGACTGCCATGTCATGACCATGGTCCCGGCTCCCGGCGACCCGCTTGGGCTGATCCGCAACGCTGCCATCGGGATCCAGGACGGCCGCATCGTCCGCGTCGGTCGCCGGACCGAGCTTGCGGGCACGCGCGCGACCGAGGTCGTGCCCTTGGGCGGCGCCTTCGTCACCCCCGGCCTCGTCGACTGCCACACCCACCTCGTCTTCGGCGGGACCCGTGCCGCCGAGCATGCGCAGCGTCGCGCCGGCGCCAGCTATGAAGAGATCGCGGCCGCCGGCGGGGGGATCGCCTCGACCGTCCGCGCGACTGCGGCGGCGAGCGTCACCGCGCTCCTCGCCCAGTCCCGTACCCGCCTCCACGCGCTGATGCGCGGCGGGGTCACAACGGTCGAGATCAAGTCGGGCTACGGCCTCGACCCCGCAAGCGAGCTGCGCCTCCTTAACGTCATCCGCACCCTGGCGCGTTCCGAGCCCGTGCGGATCGAGCCGACCTTGCTCGCGCTCCACGCGCTGCCGCCGGGCGCCGACCGCGAGGCCTTCGTCGAGCGCGTGATCGAGGATCTCTTGCCCACCGCCGCCCGCCTCGGCCTCGCGACCAGCGTCGACGCCTTCTGCGAGGGCATCGCCTTTACGCCCGAGGAAACCGCCCGCCTGTTCGAGGCCGCCGCCGCCGCAGGCCTCCCCGTCCGCCTCCACGCCGAGCAGCTGTCCAACTCGAACGGCGCCGCGCTCGCCGCCCACCACCGCGCACTGTCCGCCGACCATCTCGAGCATCTCGACGAGGCCGGCGCCCGGGCCATGGCCGAGAGCGGCACCGTCGCGGTGCTCCTCCCCGGCGCCTTCTACACCCTGCGCGAGACCAGGGTGCCGCCGGTCGATCTTCTGCGCCGCCACGGCGTGCGCATCGCGGTCGCCTCCGACTGCAACCCCGGCACCTCGCCGAGCCTCGTGCCGCAACTCGCGATGAACATGGCGTGCAACCTCTTCGGCCTTTCGCCCGAGGAAGCGATCGTCGGCATGACCCGCAACGCCGCCCTCGCGCTCGGCCTCGAGCAGGAAGTCGGGACCGTCGAACCCGGCAAGGCCGCCGACCTCGCGGTCTGGCGGATCGCCGAACCCGCCGAACTCGGCTATTGGCTCGGCCTCCTCCCCGAACGCCGCATTTTTGGCGGGCAGGACAGTCTTCCCCAACCCTGACGCACCCGAGGCCGCCCGATGCCCACCGAATTCGTCATGCTTGCGCTCCTGATCCTGCTGGCACTGGTCAACATCCTCTGGGCCGGCGCCGCGCGGACCAGGCAATATGGGCCCGAGTGGAACATGGGCGCGCGCGACGAGCAGGTGCCGCCGCTCCATCCCTTCCCAGCGCGACTGCTTCGGGCGCAGGCCAATCTGTTCGAGACCCTGCCTTTGTTCGTCGCCGCCCTGCTCGGCGCCGCGGCCGTCGGCCACCTCGGCCCGCTCACCCACTGGGGCTCGATCGTCTACGTGGTCGGCCGGATCGTCTACCTGCCGCTCTACGCCGCCGGCATCCCCAAGATCCGCACCCTGGTCTTCTCGATTTCGCTCGTCGGCCTGGTCATGACCTGGTGGGCGCTGCTGTTCGGCTAGAAGCGCGGCGTCGGCGACGCTAAGCCCCGGGCCATGACCGATCGACATGACCGCCGCGACAACCAGCGCATCATCCGGGCCCGCCGCGGGGCCGAGCTGACGGCGAAAAGCTGGCAGACCGAGGCTGCCGTTCGGATGCTCATGAACAACCTCGACCCCGAGGTCGCCGAAGACCCGCAGAGCCTCGTCGTCTACGGCGGGATCGGGCGCGCCGCGCGCAACTGGGAGGCGTTCGACCGGATCGTCGCCACGCTCGAGCGGCTCGAGGACGACCAGACCCTCCTCGTCCAGTCGGGCAAGCCCGTCGGCGTCTTCCGCACCCATGCCGACGCCCCGCGCGTCCTGCTCGCCAACTCGAACCTCGTCCCCAAATGGGCGACCTGGGAGCATTTCCACGCGCTCGATCGCGCGGGCCTCATGATGTACGGCCAGATGACCGCGGGCTCGTGGATCTACATCGGCACGCAGGGCATCGTTCAGGGCACCTACGAGACCTTCGCCGAAATGGGCCGCCAGCATTATGGCGGCGACCTCACCGGCAAGTGGATCCTGACTGCCGGCCTCGGGGGCATGGGCGGCGCGCAGCCGCTCGCCGCGGTCATGGCCGGTGCGCATTGCATCGCGATCGAATGCCAGGAAAGCCGGATCGAGAAGCGGCTCGAGACCCGCTATCTGGACCGCCGCGCCGCCACCATCGACGAGGCGCTGGAAATCATTCGCACCGCCACTGAACCGACGAGCGTCGGCCTTCTCGGCAATGCCGCCGAGCTCGTTCCCGAAATGCTCGCCCGCGGCATCCGCCCCGACGCGATCACCGACCAGACCAGCGCGCATGATCCGGTCAACGGCTACCTGCCGATGGGCTGGACCGTCGCCGAATGGATCGAGCGCCGCGAGAGCGATCCCGAAGGCACCGCCGCCGCCGCCCGAATCTCCATGGCTCGGCACGTCGAGGCGCTGTTGAGCTACAAGGCGCAGGGCATTCCCGTCTTCGACTATGGCAACAACATCCGCCAGGAAGCGCTCGACACCGGCGTCACGCAGGCCTTCGACTTCCCCGGCTTCGTTCCCGCCTACATCCGCCCGCTCTTCTGCCGCGGCGTGGGACCGTTCCGCTGGGTCGCGCTGTCGGGCGATCCGGAGGACATCTACAGGACCGACCAGCGGGTGAAGGAGCTCATCCCTGACGATCCCCACCTTCACCGCTGGCTCGACATGGCGCGCGACCGCATCGCCTTCCAGGGCCTGCCCGCGCGCATCTGCTGGGTCGGCCTCGGCCAGCGCCACCGCCTCGGCCTCGCCTTCAACGAGATGGTCAGGAACGGCGAGGTCAGCGCCCCCATCGTCATCGGCCGCGACCACCTCGATTCCGGCAGCGTCGCCTCCCCGAACCGCGAGACCGAGGCGATGAAGGACGGGTCGGACGCCGTCTCCGACTGGCCGCTGCTCAACGCCCTCCTCAACACCGCGAGCGGCGCGACCTGGGTCTCGCTCCATCACGGCGGCGGGGTCGGCATGGGCTACTCGCAGCATGCCGGCATGGTGATCGTCGCCGACGGAACCGACGCGGCCGCGCGCCGGCTCGAGCGCGTGCTGTGGAACGACCCCGCGACCGGGGTCATGCGCCACGCCGACGCCGGCTATGACGAGGCGGTCGCCTGCGCCCGCGAGCGGGGTCTCGACCTTCCTTCGCTTGGCTGAGGCCTGTCACCGGCCTGTCACGGCCGTGCCATCGCCGCGTCGAATCCACGCAACCAAGCTGTCGAACTTGCGCAATCAAGCTGTCGTTGCCCGCCCCTAGAGCCCCCGCATCAAGCCGGCGCCCAGCGCTGCCGGGGGGACAAGGGACAGATTATGAACAGCGCATTCCGTACGACGACGGCCATCCTTCTTTGTGGCGTGGCGACGCCCGCCCTCGCGGCGCCCGACGTTCCGGTGGCTCCGGCAGCCACCGTGACCGCCGAGACCGGCACGACGGACGCCGCCGCGCAGCCGACCGGCGGCTCGAACGTCGAGGTCCAGGAAATCGTCGTCACCGCGACCAAGCGCGAGACCAACCTCCAGAAGACCCCCATCTCCATCTCGGTCCTGGGCGCCGACACGATCCGCGAGCGCCGCGTCCAGAGCCTTCTCGACCTCGCCGACGGCGGCGTTCCCTCGCTCCGCATCGCGACCTTCGAAGCGCGGCAGTCGGCGCTCACCATCGGCATCCGCGGCATCGTGCCCTTGGACGCCAACCAGCCCGCCCGCGAGCAGGGCGTCGGCGTCTATGTCGACGGCGTCTATCTCGGCCGCCAGCACGGCCTCAACGCGGCGCTGTTCGACGTCGAGCGGATCGAGGTCCTCAAGGGCCCGCAGGGGACGTTGTTCGGCCGCAACACCGAGGGCGGTGCGCTCAGCATCGTCACCAAGTCGCCGACCGGCAAGCTCGAGGGCAACGTGACCTTCGGCGCGGGCAACTTCGGCGCGCACAACGCTTATGCCCACCTCAACCTGCCGAGCTTCGCGGGCATCGCGCTCAAGCTCGACGGCATCATCCAGCACCAGGATCCGATCACCAAGAACCCGCTCGCGGGCCAGGCCGGCTGGGGCTATTTCGACCGCAAGGGCGGCCGCGTCTCGGCGCGCATCAAGCCGCTCACCGGGATCACCAACGATTTCTCGTACGATTACGGCCTCGACAAGAACACGCCCTTCTACAGCCAGCTGCTCAACTACAATCCCAACAAGTGCCTGAGCGGCGGCACCAACGCCGCGCCGATCGCCATCCCGGCCGGCAGCACCTGCGTCACCCCCGGCACCGCCTTCACCAGCACCGCCGGCACCATCCGCCCGCTGCTCCCGGGCGTGGTCGTCAACGGCGATACGCTCCAGCGCACCGCGGACATCGGCGTGCCGCAGCGCAAGAGCCGCGACGAGACCTTCGGCTACACCAACAGCCTGCGCTGGTCGGTCATCCCCGAGCTCGAGCTGCGCTCGATCACCTCGTGGCGCGGGGTCGACGTCGAGCAGTGGGACAATAGCGGCGGCTACCACCGCGTGCCGGTCGTCAACCTCACCGCCGGCTGCGCCGGCGCCAACTGCGCCTTCAGCCGCTACAGCCTCGCCGACCTCCACCAGCGCCAGTTCAGCCAGGAACTGCAGGCGGTCGGCACCGTCGGCCCGGTCGATTACGTCGGCGGCCTGTTCTACTTCAACGAGCGCGTCAGCGACGACGCCGCCACCCCCAATTCGATGGGCGTGACTGCGGTCCTCACCAACGGCGTGTTCGATCCGACCAAGGCGATCTACGCCCCGATCCCGTTCTGCCAGAACACCAATCCGTCGACCGCGAACGACATCGTCGGCGTGGCGGTCCGCGGCTGCAACATCGACCGCGCGTCCAAGGTCCGCTCGCGCAGCTACGCCGCCTATGGCCAGGTCACCTGGAACGCGACCGAGGCGCTGCACCTCACCGTCGGCGGCCGCTACACGGTCGACAAGAAGGAAGGCGCGCTGCTCGTCTCGCGCAACATCGACTATCGCAACCCGGCCAATGCCGCGATCATCGCCGCCAACGGCTACAAGCCGCTCGACAAGAAGTGGACCCGCTTCAACCCGCTGGCGATCGTCGCCTACGACTTCACCCCGCGCATCCACGGCTATCTGAAATATGCGACCGGCTACCGCGCCGGCGGCGCCAGCAGCCGCACCTCCGACTATCGCGCCTTCAATCCCGAGGACGTGAAGAGCTACGAGGCCGGCCTCAAGACCGAGCTGTGGGAGCGCCGCGTCCGCCTCAACGTCGCGGGCTATGTGATGAACCGCAAGGGCAGCCAGGTCGACCTCTCGACCATCCAGCCCACCGCGACCGGCAACTTCAACAACCTCGTCACCTTCAATGCCCCCGGCACCACCAAGATCCGGGGCATCGAGGCCGACATTACCGTGAACCCGGTCGAGGGCCTGCAGATCGGCGCGTCTTACGCCTACACCTACACCAAGATCCCGCCGGTGCCGGTGACCTACACCGCCTTCTGCACCGCCGTGACCCCGGTGCCGCTGCCGAACGCCAACTGCACGCAGGTCGGCGCGGTCGCCAACCAGACCACGGTGCCGCAGCAGTTCTACATCGTCTTCACGCCCCGCAACGCGGCCAGCGGATCGATCGATTACAAGCTGCCGGTCGGTTATCGTGACGCCGCGCTCAAGTTCCACCTCGATGCGAACTACGCCCAGGCCACCCAGGCGTTCGACCAGTTCGCGACCAAGGCCGACAGCTCGTTCATCGTCAACGGCCGCGTCAGCCTCGCCGACATCACCGTCTCGCCGGGCACCGAGCTGACGCTCAGCCTGTGGTCGCGCAACCTGTTCAACGAGCAGTATGTCTACCGCCGCGATCCGTCGAACAGCATCCCGTCGGTCCAGACCACGAGCACGCTGCAGACGCCGAACCTGCTGGCGATCGGCGGGACGGGCAGCATCCTCGGCGACTATGGCAACTTCAACATGCCGCGCACCTTCGGTTTCGAAGGCACGGTGAAGTTCTAAGCCGATGGGCACGACGATGGAGGAGGGGGCGCAGCCGTATATCGACTGCGGACCCCTCCGCCTCGACCTTCTCGCCTATCGTCTCCGCCGCGAGGCCCGCTCGCAGGAGCTGACCCTGACCGAGGCGCGGCTCCTCCAGGCGATGATGCGCGAGCCGGGGCGGGTCGTCACCCGCTCCGAGCTCGAACCCATCCTTCCCTGCGGAGGCACCGGCGAGCGCGCGCTCACCGCCGCCATCTCGCGCCTCCGCCGGCCGCTCGCCGCGCTCGGCTGCGAAGGCTGCCTCCGCGCCGTCCGCGGCCACGGCTACATGTTCGCGCCGCCGGCCTGACCGGAATACCGCTCGGCGCCATTAGCGGCTAAGCGGGCCGCCATGCTCCTTCTCGACCCCGCGTCCATCGACCTCGCCACCCTTCGCACGCTCTGGGCCGGCACCCCCGCCCGGTTGAGCGACGCTGCACTGTCCGCGGTCGACCAGGCCGCCGAGACGGTCGCGCGGATCGTCGCGGGGGGCGAGACCGTCTACGGGATCAACACCGGCTTCGGCCTCCTCGCGCAGGAGCGCATCCCCGGCGACCGGCTCGCCGAGCTGCAGCGAAACCTCATCCTGTCGCACAGCTGCGGCCTCGGCGATCCCGCGCCGGGCGCGGTCGTCCGGCTGATGATCCAGCTCAAGCTCCTCGGCCTCGCCCGCGGTCACTCGGGCGTCCGCCGGATCGTGGTCGACGCGCTCCAGGCCCTGCTCGACCACGACGCGCTGCCGGTCATCCCCAGCCAGGGCAGCGTCGGCGCGTCAGGCGACCTCGCCCCGCTCGCGCACCTCACCGCCGCGCTCATGGGCCATGGCGAGATCGCGCATCGCGGAACCGTCAGGCCCGCCGCCGCCATCCTTTCCGAGCTTGGGCTGACCCCGCTCGAGCTCGGCCCCAAGGAAGGCCTCGCGCTCATCAACGGCACCCAATATTCGACCGCCGCGACCCTCCACGCCCTGTTTGCCGCCGAGCGGATCATGGGCGCGGCGCTGGTCGCCGGCGCACTGTCGGTCGACGCGCTGAAGGGTAGCGCCAAGCCGTTCGACGCCCGCCTCTCCGAGCTTCGCGGACAGCCCGGCCAGATCCGCGTCGCCGCCATCCTCCGCGACCTGCTCGAGGGAAGCGCGATCGTCGCCTCGCACCATCGCTGCGGCCGGGTCCAGGATCCCTACAGCTTCCGCTGCATGCCCCAGGTCCTCGGCGCCAGCCTCGACCTCCTCCACAATGCCGCGCGCACCCTCGTCATCGAGGCCGCCGCCGTCACCGACAATCCGATCCTCTTCACCTCGCCCGACGAAGCGATCTCTGGTGGCAATTTCCACGCCCAGCCGGTCGCCTTCGCCGCCGACACCATCACCATGGCCCTGTGCGAGATCGGCTCGCTCGCCGAGCGCCGCATCTCGGTCCTCGTCGACCCCAAGATGAGCGGGCTGCCCGCCTTCCTGATCGACGATGGCGGGGTGAACAGCGGCCTGATGATCCCGCAGGTCACTGCCGCCGCATTGGTTGCCGAGAATCGCGCCCACGCCTTCCCTGCCTCGGTCGATTCGATCCCGACCTCGGCGGGTCAGGAGGATCACGTCTCGATGGCCCCGATCGCCGCGCACAAGGCGCAGCGCGTCGCCCGCAACGTCGCCGGCATTGTCGGGATCGAGCTCATCGCGGGGGCGCAGGGAATCGACTATCACGCGCCGCTCGCCACCTCGCCGGCGCTGGCGCCGGTCCATGCCCGGGTTCGCGCGATCAGCCCGCATCTTGGCGCCGACCGCATGCTCGCCGGCGAAATGGCCAGCCTTCAGGCCGCGATCCTCGACGGCGGCTTCACCGGCGACTTCCTTCTTCTTCCCTGACCGCTTAGAGGCCGCTCCATGACCATCACCGTCCACAGCGCGTTCGACGCCGGCAACATCCGCCTCGTGAAGAGCGACGGCGCCACCCTCGACCTCGAGATCGTCGACGACGCCGGCGGCGAGTTCCGCCAGTGGTTCTACTACCGCGTGTCGGGCGCGCGCGGGCAGGCGCTGAACATGCGCATCACCAATTGCGGCGACAGCGCCTATCCGCTCGGCTGGCCGGGCTATCAGGCGCGGATCTCGACCGACCGCGAGAGCTGGACGCTCGCCGACACCAGCTATGCCGACGGCGTCCTCACCATCAGCGTCACGCCCGACACCGACATCCTGTGGGTCGCCTATTTCGCCCCTTATTCGATGGAGCGTCACCACGACCTGATCGCCACCATGGCCGAGCTCGACGAGGTCACCCACCGCACGCTCGGCACCAGCCTCGACGGCCAGCCGATCGACTGCCTGACCGTCGGCGAAGGCCCGCTCACCGTCTGGCTCTACGCCCGCCAGCATCCCGGCGAGAGCATGGCCGAATGGTGGATGGAAGGCGCGCTCGAGAAGCTGGTCGACTATGACGATCCGGTCGCGCGTGCGCTGCGTGCACGCTGCACCTTCCACATCGTCCCCAACATGAACCCCGACGGGAGCCGCCGCGGCCACCTGCGCACCAACGCGGCCGGCATCAACTTGAACCGCGAGTGGCACGCACCCTCGGCCGAGCGCAGCCCCGAAGTCCTCTGCGTCCGCAACGCGATGGACGAGGCGAAGCCCGTCTTCGCCATGGACATCCACGGCGACGAGGCGATCGCCGCCAACTTCCTCGCGGGCTTCGAGGGCATCCCGAGCGTCACCGACCGCCAGCAGGAATTGTACCACCTGTTCGCCAACACGCTCGAGCGCATCTGCCCCGACTTCCAGACCCAGGAAGGCTATGAGCTGTCGCGCCCCGGCCAGGCCAACATGAGCATGAGCACGACCCAGCTCGCCGAGCGCTATGGCTGCGTCTCGATGACGCTCGAAATGCCGTTCAAGGATCACCAGCCGATGGCCGACCCGGTCTATGGCTGGAGCGCCGAGCGGTCGAAGGCGCTCGCCAGCTACTGCCTCGACGCGCTCCACCAGATCCTGCCCGAGCTCGAGGTTCGGTAAGCGCCATGCCGACCCTCGTCCTCCTCCGCCACGGCCAGAGCCAGTGGAACCTCGAGAACCGCTTCACCGGCTGGTGGGACGTCGACCTCACCGCGCAGGGCGAAGCCGAGGCCCGCGCCGCCGGCGCCCTGCTCGCCGCCAGGGGGATGGACCTCGACCGCGTCTTCACCTCGGTCCAGAAGCGCGCGATCCGCACCGCCAATCTCGCGCTCGAGGCCCTCGACCGCGTGTGGCTGCCGATGACCAAGGACTGGCGCCTGAACGAGCGCCACTATGGGGGGCTGACCGGCCTCAACAAGGCCGAGACGATCGCCAGGGTCGGCGAGGAGCAGGTCAAGATCTGGCGCCGCAGCTTCGACGTGCCGCCGCCGCCGCTCGAGGGCGACAGCCCCTACGCCTCGCTCCAGCAGGATCGCCGCTACGCCGGCATCGACGTTCCCGCGACCGAGAGCCTCAAGGACACGATCGCCCGCGTCCTCCCCTATTTCGAGACCGAGATCGCCCCGGCGCTCAAGCGCGGCGAACGGGTCCTCGTCGCCGCCCACGGCAACAGCCTGCGTGCGCTCGAAAAGCATCTCTCGGGCATCAGCGACGCCGACATCATCGGCCTCGAGATTCCGACCGGCCAGCCGATCGTCTACGACCTCGACGACGCGTTGAAGCCGCGCGACCGCTACTACCTCTCCGAACGCTGAGCCTCGGCCCTCACAGCGCGAAGGCGCCAACCTCCGCGAAATAGTGCCGCATCGCGGCGCTCGTCTCCGGGCTCATCTCGACGAACACCCGCCGCCCGTCGCGCGGATCGTCGCGCCGGACCAGCAGCCCCCGCTCGGTCATCGTCCGGATCCACCGCAGCGCGGTCGTCGCCGGCACGCCCGACGCGATGCACAGGCTCGACACCGGCACGCGATATTGCGTCAGCTCCGCCTGGTAGAGGTCGAGCATGATGTCCCACGCCGGGTCCGCGAACAGGTCGGCCGGGAAGAAGCTCCCGCGCAGCCGCCGTGCGCGCATGATCGCCCGCAGCGTCTCGGGCTTGATCGTCTCCGCGCCGCCATCGCTCGGAAGCCGGGTCTCGGCCGAATAGGGAAGCTCCTTGCCGGTCGCGCTCAGGACCGTGAGGGTCCGGGCGATCCGCCCGACCTCGTCGATCAATTCCCTTATCCGCGTTTCACCAAATTGCGCATTGTTGAGTTGCACGACCACGGTAAACCCCCATGACGCGATACCTCCGAGCTCGAAGAAACTAGGCGTCGTCCCCGACCAAAGTCCCATCCGTCTTGGTCCGAAGTGAAGGTAATGGACGCCGATCGTCTTTCTGCCCTCACAACGAATAGTCCGATGCGGATGCAATCAACTTCGCGGTCGACGCTTTGCGGTCACCCTCTGTCCTACAGCGAACCTTTATGGTTCAACATGGTCCATGAAGAATCGCACGCCCGCGCCCGCCAACGGCGGCCAGCCGCTTCCTGACTTCCAGCCGGTCGATCGCCGATACCGCCACGACGGATGGACTCCGACCCGCCAGCGCGCCTTCATCGCCGCGCTCGCCGACACCGGATCGGTCTCCCGCGCCTGCGCCATGGTCAACATGGCCTCCGAGGGCGCCTACATGCTCCGCCGCCAGGCCGGCGCGGAAAGTTTTCGCCGCGCCTGGGAAGCCGCGCTCGACTTCGGCGTCCAGCGCCTGCGCGACATCGCCATGGAGCGCGCGCTCACCGGCGAGCTCGTCCCCGTCATGAGCTTCGGCAAGCTCGTCGGCTACCGCCGCGTCACCAACGACCGCCTGCTCATGTTCATCCTCCGGATGCACGGCCCCCAGCGGATCCCGCTGCCGCGCGCGGAAGAGGGCGCGAACCGCCAGCGACGGCGGAAGGGTGAGGGCCTGTCGAAGCTGGCCGCCCCGCTCGCGCCCACGCCCGCCGAGCGCGCCGACGACCAGGCCAACCTCATCCGCCACTTCGACCCCGTCGCCCTGTCGCTCGACCAGATCGAGGCGCTGCAGGCCGTCCTCGCCGAGGCCGCCGCCGCCCACCGCGACCGCCTCGAGCATCCCGAGCACGACCCCGCCATCCACTATCTTCCCGCGCGCGAGGTCAACGAGACGCTCGAGACCGGCTTCAGCGAGGACGAAACCGGCGCCTACGAGAAGGGCGGCCCGGACGAGATCGACTGGCGCCGCCTCGATCCCGAGGGCCTCCGCCAGCAAGCCGAACTCGACCAGATCCTCGCCGACCTCCGCGCCAACCCCCGCACCCCGGAGGAGATCGCCGCAGGCCGCGCCCGGATCGAAGCCGAACGGGCCCGCTCCACGGCCGACGAGGGCGCCAAAACCCGCCGCGGTCTCCGGGACGACAGTCAGTAAGCCGTCGCTGCCGCCCGCAGACGCCTAGTTCTCATCCCCCATCCTGAGCGCCGCGATAAACGCCTCCTGCGGGATGCTGACGTTGCCATATTCCCGCATCCGCGCCTTGCCCTTCTTCTGCTTCTCGAGGAGCTTGCGCTTGCGGGTGGCGTCGCCGCCGTAGCATTTGGCGGTCACGTCCTTTCGCATCGCGCTGATCGTCTCGCGGGCGATGACCTTGCCGCCGATCGCGGCCTGGATCGGGATCTTGAACATGTGCCTCGGGATCAGCTCCTTCAGCCGCTCGACCATCCCGCGGCCGCGCTGTTCGGCGGTGCCGCGGTGGACGATCATCGAGAGGGCATCGACCGGCTCCTCGTTGACGAGGATGCTCATCTTGACGAGGTCGCCCTCGCGCGTCCCGATCTGATGGTAGTCGAAGCTGGCGTACCCCTTCGACATGCTCTTCAGCCGGTCGTAGAAATCGAACACCACTTCATTCAAGGGCAGCTCGTAGGTGAGCTGCGCGCGGCCGCCGACGTAGGTGAGGTTCTTCTGGATTCCGCGGCGATCCTGGCAGAGCTTGAGGATCGGTCCCAGATATTCGTCGGGGACGTAGATGGTCGCCTCGATCCACGGCTCCTCGATGCTCGCGATCCGGTTGACGTCGGGCATGTCGGCCGGATTGTGGAGCTCGATCGTCTTCGCATCTTCGGTCTTCGAATGCGACAGGTGCAAGGTGTAGACGACGCTCGGCGCGGTGGTGATGAGGTCGAGGTCATATTCGCGGGTCAGCCGCTCCTGGATGATCTCGAGGTGGAGGAGCCCGAGGAAGCCGCAGCGGAAGCCGAAGCCCAGCGCGGCGCTGCTCTCGGTCTCGAAGGAGAAGCTCGCGTCGTTCAACCGCAGCTTGCTGATGCTTTCGCGCAGTTTCTCGAAGTCGGCGGCGTCGACCGGGAACAGGCCGCAGAAGACCACCGGCTGGACTTCCTTGAAGCCGGGCAGGGGCTCGGCGGTCGGCTTCTTCGCGTCGGTGATGGTGTCGCCGACGCGGGTCTGCGCGACTTCCTTGATCTGCGCGGTGATGATTCCGATCTCGCCCGCGGCCAGCTCGGGGAGGAGCTGGAGCTTGGGGTTCATGCAGCCGACCCGGTCGACGAGGTGGCGGGTGCCGGCCGCCATGAAGACGATTTCCTGTCCTTTCCGGATCGCGCCGTCGATCACGCGGATCAGGATGACGACGCCGAGATAGGGGTCGTACCACGAGTCGACGAGCATCGCCTTCAAGGGCGCGTCGCGGTCGCCCTTGGGGGGCGGGATCCGGGTGACGATGGCTTCGAGGACCTCGTCGATGCCGATGCCGCTCTTGGCGCTGGTGAGAACCGCGTCGGAGGCGTCGAGGCCGATCACTTCCTCGATCTCGGCCTTGACCTTGTCGGGCTCGGCGGCGGGGAGGTCGATCTTGTTGATGACGGGCACGATCTCGTGGTCGTGCTCGATCGACTGGTAGACGTTGGCGAGCGTCTGGGCCTCGACCCCCTGCGCCGCGTCGACCACGAGGAGCGCGCCCTCGCAGGCGGCGAGGCTGCGGCTGACCTCGTAGGCGAAGTCGACGTGGCCGGGCGTGTCCATCAGGTTGAGCGTATAGGTCTCGCCGTCCTTGGCGGTGTAGGCGAGGCGCACGGTCTGGGCCTTGATGGTGATCCCGCGCTCCTGCTCGATCTCCATGTTATCAAGGACTTGGCCATGGGTCATCTCGCGCTCGGTCAGCCCCCCGGTCTTGAGGATGAGGCGGTCCGCGAGCGTCGACTTGCCATGGTCGATATGCGCGATGATCGAGAAGTTCCGGATGCGGGATAGGTCGGTCATGTCGGGCGAGGCCGCTAGCAGGCTTGGGGGCTGCTGTCAGCCGGGCCGATCGTTCCCGCCGCCCGTCGAAGCCGGCGCGTCGTTCGTCGATGGCCCCGCCCGCGCGCCCGCGAAAGCGGACAGCAGGGCGCATTGCCGTTTTCTCTTGGAGTTTCCGTTCGATGCGCAACGACCTTCGCCTGTCCCTGCTGCTCGGCAGCGCGCTTCTGGCCGTGCCCGCCGCCGCGCAGCAATCGTCGCCCGCACCGGCCCCGCTTCCGACACTCGTCAGCCAGGTCAAGATTCCGAGCCAGGTCTTCAAGCTGCAGAACGGCCTCACCGTCATCGTCCACGAGGACCGCAAGGCCCCCGTCGTCGCGGTCAGCGTCTGGTACAATGTCGGCTCCAAGGACGAGCCCAAGGGCAAGACCGGTTTCGCCCACCTGTTCGAGCACCTGATGTTCAACGGCTCGGAGAACCTTCCGGACGATTACTTCAAGTACACCACCGAGATCGGCGCGACCGACCTCAACGGCACCACCAGCTACGACCGCACCAACTATTTCCAGACCGTGCCCAAGGCTGCGCTCGAGCGGGCGCTGTTCCTGGAAAGCGACCGGATGGGCTATCTCCTGGGCGCGGTCACGCAGCAGAAGCTCGATAACCAGCGCGGCGTCGTCCAGAACGAGAAGCGCCAGAACGACAATCGCCCGGGCGGCCTCGTCAGCTACGAGCTGTTCGGCAACCTCTTCCCCGAGGGTCATCCATATCATCACACCACCATCGGCTCGATGGCCGATCTCGATGCCGCCAGCCTCGCCGACGTCCAGAAGTGGTTCATCGACAATTACGGCCCGAACAACGCGATCCTCGTCCTCGCCGGCGACATCAACGCCGCCGAGGCCCGTCCGCTCGTCCAGAAGTATTTCGGCGCGATCAAGCGCGGCCCGGTGAACCTCCCCGCGCAGGCCGCGGTCCCGGCCGCCAACGGCAAGACCATCGTCATGAAGGACCGCGTGCCGGCCGTCATCCTCAGCCGCAGCTGGGCGGTCCCTGGCATGCTCGGCAAGGACGCCAATGCGCTCGACCTCGGCGGTTCGGTGCTCGGCGGTCTCGCCTCCTCGCGCCTCGACAATGCGCTGGTCCGCAACGAGAAGCTCGCGGTCTCGGTCTCGGCGAGCAACCAGACGCTGCACCGCGTCGGCATCTTCACCATCCAGACCGTGGTGCGCCCCGGCGTCGATCCGGCCACGGTCGACAAGCGCCTCGACGAGATCATGGCCGACTTCATCGCCAAGGGCCCGACCCGCGAGGAACTGAACCGCGCCGCGACCCGCGAGGTCGCCTCGACCATCAAGGGCCTCGAGCAGGTCGGTGGCTTCGGCGGCAAGGCGGTCGCGCTGGCGCAGGGCCAGCTCTATGCGGGCGATCGCGATTTCTACAAGAAGCAGCTCGAGGACTATGCCCGGATCACCCCGGCTCAGGTCCAGACCGCCATGCGCACCTGGCTGACCCGCGCGCCGCTGCGCATCCGGCTCGAGCCGGGCGAGCGCCCCGCCTATCAGGAAGCCAAGGGTCCGGTCGCGGCCAAGGCCGCCGGCACCCCGCCGCCCGCGACCAAGCGCACCATCCCGCCGGTCGGTGACTTCGCCGCGCTCGACTTCCCGACGATCCAGCGCGCGACGCTGTCGAACGGCATCAAGGTCACCTACGCGCAGCGCAACGCCGTGCCCGTGACGACGATGGCGCTGGCCTTCGATGCCGGCCAGGCGTCGGACGCGGCCAACCAGCGCGGCCTGCAGAGCATGGCGCTCGGCCTGATGGAGGAGGGGGCCGGCGGCCTCACCGCCCAGCAGCTCGCCGAGCGTCAGGAAGAGCTCGGCGCCGACATCGGGACGGGGTCGAGCCTCGACCGCAGCACCGTCACGCTCTCGGCACTGTCGGCCAACCTCGGGGGAAGCCTCGATCTGCTCGAGAAGATCGTCGAGCAGCCGACCTTCGCCCCGACCGAACTGGAGCGCGTCCGCACGCAGACGCTGACCAGCATCGCGGCGCAGCAGCGTGACCCCAACGGCATCGTCGGTCGCGTCGTGCCCTCGCTCGTCTGGGGCGCGAACCACCCCTATGCGACGGTCGGCGCCGGTGATCCGAATGCGGTCAAGGGCTTCACCCGTGCCGACGTCGTGGGCTGGCAGCAGAAGTGGATCCGTCCCGACAACGCCGAGATCTTCGTCGTCTCGAACCTGCCGCTCGCGCAGCTCACCCCGCAGCTCGAGCAGCGCTTCGGCAGCTGGGCCGCGCCCGCGGGTGTCGCCAAGGGCGTGAAGGCCTTCACCGCGCCGCCGGCCCGCCCGGCGACGCCGACCGTCTATCTCGTCAACGTACCCAACGCCCCGCAGTCGGTGGTCGTCGCGGCGCAGGTGACTCCGGTCAATCCGCGTGGCGACGTGCTGGCGACCCAGGCCGGTTCGGAAGTGCTCGGTGGCAATTTCCTGTCGCGCATCAACATGGACCTGCGCGAGGCCAAGGGCTGGTCCTATGGCGTGAGCGGCAATTTCAGCCTCAACCAGAACGGCGTGCCCTACACGATCGCCGCGCCGGTGCAGGCCGACCGCACCGGCGATTCGCTGGTCGCGCTCAACGGCCAGGTGACCGACATGCTGTCGAGCAAGGGCGTGACCAACGAAGAACTGCAGCGCGTGCTCAGCAACAACATCAACTCGCTGCCGGGACGGTTCGAAACCTCGTCGGCGGTGTTGAACGCGATGCTGTCGAACAGCCTGCTCGGTCGTCCCGACGACTACCAGAAGCAGCTCGCGAACCGCTATCGCGCGCTGACGACCGGCGGGATCGACCAGGCGATCCGCGGCGCGATCGATCCGAAGGGCTTCACCTGGGTGGTCATCGGTGACGCGGCCAAGGTGAAGCCGCAGCTCGACAAGATCGGCTACCCGGTCCAGGTCATCGAGCCGAAGTAAGCGCTCCGAGCGCCGGGAAAGGGGCTCTCGCCGGTTGCGGCGGGGGCCCTTTTCTATCCGGGGTCAGCGGCTGGCGAGGGTGAGGACGCGTGGCGCCTCGTCGCTGGTGCGGAACTGGCCGGCAAAGCTCCCGCTCGCGGTCTTGGCGGCGCAATCGACGCGGCTGCGATCGACCGCAAACGGGGTGAGGGTGCAGGTGCCCCGCGCGGGCCGCGTGTCGAAGCCGCCCCCGCCGCGCGTCACGGTGGTAACCTGGTCGACCTTGAGGCTGGTCTGGAAGCCGACGCTGCGATCGACGCGGCTGCGAAAGCTCAGCAAACGGCCGTCCTGCCCGGCGAAGACGAAGGACACCGCACCCGAGGCATAGACGAGATTGACGAGCTGGGGCTTGCATGTCGCGCGCGAACGGCCGGCCAGCGCGAGCCGGTCGCAATCGCCCTTCATGAAGCGCAGCATCGCGCCCGCCTGCGAAGGCGCGGGGGCGGCGGTGCTGGTGCCCGCGAGGGCGGTGAAGAGGACGAGCGGCACGAGGCGACGCAAGGCACGAAGCTCCCGCTAGATGTGGATTGGATGGCGCCGTAACGTTCGGGACGGGCGCCCGTTCCGCCCCGGCTCAGCGCAGCCGGGTGACGTGGCCCATCTTGCGACCCGGACGCGCGTCGCCCTTGTCATAGACGTGGAGGTGCGCCCCGGCCTCGGCCGCGAGCATCGGCCAGCGCTCGATCTCGTCGCCGATGAGATTTTCGAGCTCGATGGTGTCGGCGGTGCGGTCGGGGCTGCCGAGCGGCCAGCCGCAGATGGCGCGGACATGCTGCTCGAATTGCGAGGTGCGCGCGCCCTCGATCGTCCAGTGCCCGCTGTTGTGGACCCGCGGCGCGATCTCGTTGACCAGCGGACCGTCGGCGCAGGCGAAGAATTCGACCGTGAGCACGCCGATGTGGCCGAGCCTCTCGGCGATGGCGGCGGCCTGGCGGCGTGCCTCGGGGACGTGGGAGTCGATCGCGGGGCCGGCGGGAAGGAGCGAGCGCCGCAGGATGCCGTCCTCGTGAACGTTGCGCGGCGAATCGAAGAAGGCGACGTCGCCGTCCGCGCCGCGCGCGAGGACGACCGAGAATTCGGCGTCAAAGGCGATCGCCTGTTCGGCGACCAGCGGGCGATGGCCGAGCGCGGCGAGTGCTTCGGGCCCATCGGCGGGATCGCGCACCCAGGCCTGTCCCTTGCCGTCATAGCCGTCGCGGCGGGTCTTGAGCACGAGGGGGAGGCCGAGCGCGTCGATCGCCGCCGCGAGATCGTCGGGATTGTCGACCTGGCGCCACGCCGCCGGGTGGCCGCCGGCGTCCTCGACGAACGCCTTCTCAGCGGCCCGGTCCTGCGCGATGCGTAGGCTTTCGGGGCCCGGGCGCAGCTTGTGAGCGATGGTCGCGAGCGGGGCGACGGGTAGGTTCTCGAACTCGTAGGTCACGACGTCGCAGGCCGCGGCGAAGCGCTCGAGCGCGGCGACGTCGTCGAAGGCGGCGCGGGTGAAGGCGGCGGCGACATCGGCAGCGCAGGGCCGCTCATGCGGATCGAAGATGTGCGCCTTGAGGCCGAGCGGCGCGGCGGCCAGCGCAAGCATGCGGCCGAGCTGCCCGCCCCCGATGATCCCGATCGTCCCGCCGGGGCCGATCATTCGGGCTGCTCGGCCACGTTGTCGGTCTGCCGGGTCCGCCAAGCCTCGAGCCGTTCGCCGAGCGCGTCGTCCGAGAGCGCGAGGATCGAGGCGGCGAGGAGGGCGGCGTTGGTCGCCCCGGCCTTGCCGATCGCGAGCGTGCCGACCGGAATGCCGCCGGGCATCTGCACGATGCTGAGCAGGCTATCCATGCCCGAGAGCGCCTTGCTTTCGACGGGGACGCCAAGGACCGGAAGGCTGGTCATCGATGCGGCCATGCCAGGGAGATGGGCCGCGCCGCCGGCGCCGGCGATGATCACCTTGAGGCCGCGGGCCTTCGCGCCTGTCGCATAATCGTACAGTCGCTTCGGGGTCCGGTGCGCCGAGACCACCTTTGCTTCATGAGCGATGCCGAGCTCCTCCAGGATAAGCGATGCATGGCGCATCGTTTCCCAGTCGGATTGACTGCCCATGATGATTCCGACGTCCATTGCCCTGCCTGACCCCGTAAGCGTGGCCCCGCTGTCTAGTGGCCGCGGCGGCGGCTGTCACCCGCTCCCCAAGCAGGCCGTCATGCGTTATGGAGCGCTCCCGCGTCAGCCATGGGACTTTCAATGACCGACGAGACGTCGATGGTCGAGGATGATCCGCTTGTCCTTCGGGCCGAGATCGCCCGGCTGCGCGAGATGGTCGCGCGGCTCGAGCGTCAGGTCGGCGAACTCGACCAGCTGGCGCACCGTGACAGCCTCGTTCCAGTTCCCAACCGGCGCGGCTTCATGCGCCAGCTCGGCAAGCTTATCGACCGGGCCGAGCGCTATGGCGATTCGAGCGCGATGCTGTTCGTCGATGTCGATGGCCTCAAGATGGTCAATGACAGTTTCGGGCACGAGGCGGGCGATGCCGCGCTGATTCACATCGCCGCGCTGCTGACGGGCGGGGTCCGCCAGAGCGACTGCGTCGCGCGCTTCGGCGGGGACGAATTCGCGGTGCTGCTCGAGCGGGTCGACCTCCAGCAGGCGACCGAGACGGCGCTCCGGCTGACCGACCGGATGGCCGATTCGGGCTTCGAGTTCGACGGTCGCCCGATCCCGCTGTCGGCCGCGATCGGGATTGCCGAGATCCGGCCCGGCGACCGGCCCGAGGACGTCCTCGCCCGGGCCGATCAGGCGATGTACGAGCAGAAGGCCGCGGCCTGACGATCAGGCCTTGGCGAGCTGGCGCTGCCACCAGCGACGCTTGCCCGCCTTGCCGCTCAGCACCGAGCGCCGGAACCAGGCGGCGGCGAACTTGAGGATGATCGCGACCCACAGGCCCTGCCACGCCAGCGCCGCGAGATGCGGCAGGATGGCGGGATCGAGCGCGGCTCGGCCCATCATCGCGAAGGGCGAAGAGAGCGGGAAGGCGGCAGCAAGGATGCCGAGCGGGCCATGGGGTTCGCTGACCGCGAAATTGGCCAGCGCGAAGAGGGCCACCTGCGCCATGGTCACGGGCATCGAGAGCGTCTGCACTTCGCGCGCAGTGCCCGCCTGCGCGCCGATGCCGAGAAACGCCGCGCCGATCAGCAGGTAGCTCATCGCGAAATAGGCACAGCCGAGGAGCGCGAAGACCGGCCAGCCGACCGCCGGCTCGGGCGCGCTGGCGAGTTTGGCCGGATCCACCAGCACGGCCGCCGCGGCGAGCCCGGTCGAGGACCATACTGCGATGCCCGTGAGGCTGACGCTCAGCATTGCGAAGAGCTTGCCCATGAAGACGGTCTCGACCGGAACGGCGGCCGCCAGCACCTCGATGACCTTGTTCGACTTCTCCTCGATGAATTGTGAGAGGAGCATGCCCGAGAGGAGCAGGGTCAGGAAAAAGAGGACGGCCTGGCCGGCCCGCGCCGTGGTCGAGCGCACGGCTTCGACCGAGCCCGAGGTCGCCGCCACCCGCTTGATGACGATACCGGGCAGCGGCCTGGTGTCGGGCGAGGCACGCGACATGATCAGCACGGCCTGTCCGGCCAGCGCGTTGTTCGAATCGATCGATCCGGTGATCCGAGGCGCTCCGAAGGGATCGCTCAGCACCGCGACGATAGGCCGTTTGCGATCGGCTAGCAGCGCCTCGGCATTCGCCCCGGGGGCGGCCGCGACGAGTTCGGGCAGGCGAGCGATTCCGGGCACCTCGTCGAGTTCGTCACGCGCGTCCCGAAGCCGTGCGAATTCAGCCGGCGCGGCGATGACGGCGATCCGCGGGCGGCCTTCGTCCTGCGCGACCCGCGCGCCGATGCCCGCGAAGAGGAGGGCGATGAGCAAGGGAAATAGGGGGCCGAGCAGGAAGAACAGGAAGGTCCGGCTGAACACCGTGGCGGTGTAGTCGCGGCGGGCGATGACCATCGCGGCTTGCAGCTTGTTGAGACGGCGGATCATGCGGCGACTCCCTGGCCCATGGCTTCGGCCGCGGCGGATCCGGCGATGGCGACAAAGGCGTCGTGGAGCCCCGGCCGCTCGATCGAAAGGGTCTCGATCCCGGCGTCATGCTCGAGCAGCGCACGGAGCAGCGGCTCGGGACCCTCGGGTGGCAGTTCGAAGCGCCATTCGCGGCCGGTCCAGCGCGCGTCCGCCGGGAGGGCCAATTGCCACGGACCCTCCTTCGCGCGGGTCTGGAGGCGGACTATCGGCCGGAGCCGGTCGCGCGCCGCATCGACCGCGCCGGCGAATGCGACCTTGCCCGCGGCGATGATTGCGATCCGCTCGCACAGGCGCTCGGCATGGGCGATGACGTGGGTCGAGAAGATCACCGTCGCGCCCGCCGCCGCCTCGGCGCGAATCAGTTCCTCGAGCTTTTCCTGGTTGATCGCGTCGAGGCCAGAGAACGGTTCGTCGAGGACGATCAGCCGGGGGCGATGAACAAGGGTGCCGAGCAATTGCACGGTCTGCGCCATGCCCTTGGACAAGGTGCGTATGGGCTTTTGCGCCCAGTCCGAGAAGCCGCGCTCGGCGAGCATGTCGGTGGCGCGGCGACGACCTTCGGCGAGCGGAAGGCCACGAAGCGCACCCATGAACGCGATCGCCTCGCGCACGACCATCGCCGGATAGAGTCCGCGCTCCTCGGGCAGGTAGCCGACTTCGCTCGCGGCCTCGAGCGGAGAGGAACGACCGAGGAGGGTCCGCTCGCCGCTGTCGGGATCGATGATCCCGAGCAGCATTCGCAAGGACGTGGTCTTGCCTGCGCCATTGGGGCCGAGAAGGCCGAAGATCGAGCCGGTGGGGACCGAAAGGCTCACGCCGTCGACCGCAAGCTTGTCCCCGAAGGTCTTGACGAGGTTGCGGGCTTCGACCGCCATGCCCTCGCCGGTGACTTGCTGCAGCACTCGACTGGTCTCCCCTGTCCCCGCTCTGTAGTGAGACGCCGTGCTTGAACCCGCAAGCCTTAAGGAAAGGATACGCGCCGAGGCCGAAAACCTCGGCTTCGTCTCGTGCGGCTTTGCGCGCGCCGACGCGGTGCCCGAGGCAGGCGAGCGGCTGAAGGAATGGATCGCGGCCGGGCGCCACGGCTCGATGGGCTGGATGGAGGAGCGCGCCGGGCAGCGTGCCCACCCGCAGGCGCTATGGCAAGAGGCGAAAAGCGTGATCGCGCTGGCGATGAGCTATGCCCCGGCGGGCGATCCCCGGGCGCTTGCCGGCACGCCCGACCGGGCGCGGATCAGCGTCTATGCGCAGGGGGCGGATTACCACAAGACGGTCAAGAAGGCGCTGAAGGCGCTGGCCCGGTTCATCGTCGATGCGGTGCCGTCGCAGCTCAAGGTGTTCGTCGACACCGCGCCGGTGATGGAAAAGCCGCTCAGTGCCGCTGCGGGGATCGGCTGGCAGGGCAAGCACACTAATCTCCTGTCGCGCGAGCACGGCAACTGGCTGTTCCTCGGGGTCATCTTCACCGAGCTCGAACTCGAGCCGGACCCGCCGGCGAGCTTGCATTGCGGGTCGTGCACCGCCTGCATGGTGGCTTGCCCGACGGGCGCGATCGACGGCCCGGGCCAGATCGATGCCCGGCGCTGCATCAGCTATCTCACCATCGAGCATTCGGGACCAATTCCGGCCGAATTTCGCGAGGCGCTCGGCAATCGCATCTACGGCTGCGACGACTGCCTCGCCGCCTGTCCGTGGAACCGGTTCGCGAGCCAGGCGCAGGCGAACAAGGCGTTCCTGCCGCGCGCCGAACTCACTGCGCCGCGGCTCGCCGACTTGCTCGCCCTCGACGACGCGAGCTTTCGCGCGATCTTTGCGGGTAGTCCGATCAAGCGGATCGGGGTCGACCGGTTCCTGCGTAATTGTCTCATCGCGGCGGGGAACAGCGGTGACGACGCGCTTCTGGGACCGGTGAAAAGGCTGGCCGGCCATGCCGATCCGGTCGTCGCCGAAGCCGCGACGTGGGCACTGGAACGACTGGCTAGCGCGCCGACAGGGCCGTGATGCAGCCTTCGACCGGGATCGTGTCGCCGCTCCCCGGACGCCGGGCATCGACATGGAGGACGCTCGCCGCGCCGGCGCCGCTTGCCGGCGGGTAAAGGTAGGCGTCGAGTACGCAGGCGCCATTCTGCCACTGGAGCTTCAGGCCGCTGCCCTCGCGAACCTGGAAGCTCGGATTACCGAACCGCTCGACCAGCGCCGTCTGCGTCAGTCCGGACAGGCCGGTGCGAACCTCGGCCACCGGCGGACGCGCGATCGGCGTGTAGGTGACCTTGGGCGGCGTGCTCGCGCAGGCGGTGATCGCAAGGGCGGCAAACGGAAGCAGGCGACGCATCAAGCGCTAGTGCCGAGGGTGGCCGCGCGGCGCAAGGCTGGACGCGCCGAACCGCCGCCGCTACCCGCCGCGGCCATTAAAACCGCCATTGCAGGACCTTCCATGACCCAGCCCCGCTACGACGTGCTCGCCATCGGCAATGCGATCGTCGACGTGATCGCCGATGCCGACGACGCCTTTCTCGAGAGCCAGGCCCTCGACAAGGCCAGCATGCGGCTCATCGACGAGGCCGAGGCCGAGCGCCTTTACGGTCTGATGGGCCCGGGCAAGGAAGCGAGCGGCGGGTCGGCCGGCAACACCGCGGCGGGACTTGCGGCGCTCGGCATCAAGACCGCCTTCATCGGCCAGGTCGCCGACGACCAGCTCGGCGGCATCTTCGCGCACGACATCCGCAGTCTCGGCGTTGCGTTCGACACGCCGGCGCGCGGCGACGTCGGTGCCACCGCGCGCTGCCTGATCCTCGTCACCGCCGACGCGCAGCGGACCATGAACACCTTCCTCGGCGCCGCGCAGCAGCTGTCGCCGGAGGCGATCGACCTCGAAGCGGTGCGCGACGCAGGCATCCTCTACCTCGAAGGCTATCTTTGGGATCCCGAAGTGCCGCGCGCCGCGATGGAAGCGGCGATCGCCGCCGCGCGCGAGGCCGGGCGCAAGGTGGCCTTCACCTTGAGCGACACCTTCTGCGTCGACCGCCACCGCGACGGCTTCCACCGTCTGCTCGACGAGAAGAAGGTCGATATCCTTTTCGCGAACGAGGCCGAGCTTCTCGCCATGACGGGCGAGCGCGACTTCGAAACGGCGCTCGCCGCGCTTGCCGCCAAGGTGCCGGTGCTCGCGGTCACGCGCAGCGAGCAGGGCGCGGTGGCGGTCGCGGGCAGCGAGCGGGCGTCGGTTCCGGCCGAGCCGATCGACAAGCTGGTCGACACCACCGGGGCGGGCGACCTTTTCGCGGCCGGCTTCCTAGCGGGACAGGCGCGCGGGCTCGGTCTCGAGGCGTCGCTCCGCTTGGGCGCGATCGCCGCGGCCGAGGTCATCCAGCATTATGGCGCGCGCCCCGAGGCCGACCTCAAGGCGCTGGCCGGCGACATCCTCGGCTGATCCCGCCCAGAGGGCACAAAGCAAAAGGGCCGGAGCATCGCTGCTCCGGCCCTTTCTTTTTGGCTTGTGATGCCGATCAGTTGCGGTGGTCGCCCTCGCCACCGACTCCGGCGACGCTCGGGTTCAGCGCGTCGACATCGCCTTCCGGCACGTCGACGATGCCACGTCCGAGATGGCTCGCTTTGCGGCTGTAGCCGAAATAGACCAGCATGCCGACGGCACCCCAGATGGGGAGCACGAGCATGGCGTCGATCGGCAGGTTGAAGAACAGGAAGATGCAACCCGCGATCGTCAGCGGTCCAAGCAGCCACAGCGCCGGGGTGCGGAAGCTGCGCTGGCGGTCCGCAGCGGTCTTGCGCAGCATCATGACCGCAATAGCGACCATCATGAACGCGTAGAGCGTACCGGCATTGGCGATGTCGGCGAGCTTGCCGACCGGCAGGAAGGCCGCCGCAAAGGCCACCGCACCGCCGGTCATCGCGGTCACGATATACGGCGTCTTCCACTTCGGGTGCACCGCCGAGAGCTTCTCGGGGAGCAGGCCGTCACGGCTCATCACGAAGAAGATGCGGGTCTGGCCGAACATCAGGATCAGGATGACCGACGGCAACGCCAGCGAGGCGGCGATGCCGAGTGCGTTACCGACGCCCGACCAGCCGATCTGGCGCAGGACGTGGGCGAGTGCCTCGTTCGAGCAGACCAGCGGCAGCTTGTCGGCAGCGTAGGTGGCGCACTGGCGGGCGAGCTCTTCCGAGCCGGCCGGGAAAGGCACGCCGTTCGGGCCCATGATCGGCTGGCCGCCCATGGTGCCGATCGCACCAGCGGCGACGAGGATGTAGAAGACCGTGCAGAAGAGGAGCGAACCGACCAGGCCGATCGGCACGTTGCGCTGCGGGTTCTTGGTCTCCTCCGCCGCGGTCGAGACCGCGTCGAAACCGACATAGGCAAAGAAGATCGTCGCCGCCGCGCCGACCGCGCCGAGGCCCGAACCGAAACCGCCGAAGACGCCGGCGGGCAGGAACGGATTGAAATTGTCGGCATTGAAGTAGGAGCTGGTCAGCGTGATGCCGATGAAGGCGGTCAGCGCGGTGACCTTGATCGCCACCAGCACCGCGTTGACGCGGGCGCTTTCGGTGGTGCCGATCATCAGCAGCCATGTGATGATGAGGGCGATGAAGACCGCCGGCAGGTTGATCAGCCCGCCTTCGATTCCGCCGAGCGCGAGCGGGGCGCCCGACAACCAGGTCGGCAACTCCACCCCGAGGAATTCCTTGAGGACCGTTCCGGAGAAGAAGCCGGACCAGCCGACCGACACGGCGCTCGCCGCGACGGCATATTCGAGGATGAGGGCCCAGCCGACCGTCCAGGCGAGGATCTCGCCCATGGTCGTGTAGGTGTAGGTGTAGGCGGAACCCGCGACCGGCAGCATGGCCGCGATCTCGGCGTAGCAGAGGGCAGCGACGATACAGACCGCGCCGGCAATGGCGAAGGCCAGCATCAGGCCGGGACCAGCCTTCTGGGCGCCGGCGGCGGTCAGCACGAAGATGCCGGTGCCGATGACGCAGCCGATGCCGAACAGCGTCAGCTGAAACGCGCCGAGCGTGCGGTGAAGCGACTTTTTCTCCGCGGTGCGGAGAATTGCATCGAGCGGTTTGACCCGCCCGAACAGCCCCTCATTGGGTGCCGATGTTGCCATAAGTAATTCAATCCCCTCCAAGGAATTCGTGGCGCGGGAGCCTAGCGGCTAGTTCCGGAGGCGCAATGCTGTTGTCACATCGCGCTGAAATCGCGGTTCAGCGGGCGAGCATGGCCCCGAGCGGTTGCCCGCCGAAGATGTGCACGTGGAGGTGTGCGACCTCCTGGCCCGATCGCTTCCCGACATTGGCGAGGAGCCGGTAGCCCTGCGGCTCGGCACCGACTTGGCGCGCGGTCTCGCCGATCGCCCGGACGAAGTCGGCGATTTCCGCCTCGGACGCCCGGGCGGAAAAATCCTCCCAGCTCACATAGGGGCCCTTCGGGATCACCAGCACGTGGATCGCGGCGAGCGGGTTGATGTCATGGAAGGCCAGGCTGTGCTCGGTCTCGAGTACCTTCTTCGACGGGAGCTCGCCCCGGACGATGCGCGCGAAGATGTTGTTTTCGTCATAGGGATGCTTGTGATCAATTGGCATGGAGGCGTTTCCCGGTTGACCCTAATGCCGGCCTCGCTACCAGTTCGGGCCATGGCCGACGAGAGCGCAGAAAGCCTGATTCCCTATGACGAGATCGTGCAGGAGGCGCTGCGCGATGTCGTGAGCCGCGTGCTGTCCTCGATCGAGAAGGGCGGCGGGCTGCCCGGCGGGCATCATTTCTACATCACCTTCCGGACGCGCTTCGCCGGTGTCGAAATCCCCAAGCACCTCGCCCAGCGCTTCCCGGACGAGATGACCATCGTCATCCAGCACCGTTTCTGGGACCTCCATGTCGCGCCCGACCATTTCACCGTCGGCCTGAGCTTCGGCGGAGTCCCCGCAACGCTGCGCGTGCCGTTCGCGGCCGTGACCGATTTCGTCGATCCGGCGGTCGACTTCAGCCTCAAGTTCCAGGCCAATGGCGCCGAGCATGACGGCCATGAAGAGCATGATGCCGCCGAGAATGACGCGCCGGTCGCGACCCCGGTCGAGGACGGCTCGAACGTCGTCTCGGTGGACTTCACTCGTAAGAAATGACGCTTGGCGTCACCCCGGGCTTGACCCGGCGTCTGCCTTCCTTTTGACGCGCGCTGAAGAACAAGGCGGATCCCGGCTCAAGGCCGGGATGACGGAAGGAAGCGCATGACCAACACCCGCACCGAGACCGACAGCTTTGGACCGATCGAGGTCCCGGCCGACTGCTATTGGGGTGCGCAGACCCAGCGCAGCCTCGGCAACTTCCCCTTCGGCGAGCGCGAGCGCATGCCGATCCGGCTGGTCCACGCCCAGGCGATCGTGAAGCAGGCGGCGGCGCGGGTGAACCGCAAGCATGGCCTCGACACCAAGCTCGCCGACGCGATGGAGACCGCGGCCGCCGCGATCATTGCCGGCCGCCACGACGACCAGTTCCCGCTCTCGATCTGGCAGACCGGCAGCGGCACCCAGACCAACATGAACGTCAACGAGGTGATCGCGGGGCTCGCCAACGAAGCGCTCGCCGGCACCCGCGGGGGCAAGACCCCGGTCCACCCCAACGACCACGTCAACAAGAGCCAGAGCTCGAACGACAGCTTCCCGAGCGCGCTTCACGTCGCCGCCGTGCTCGCGGCCGAGCAGCAGCTCTATCCCGCGCTTGACCGGCTGACCGCTTCGCTCGAGGCCAAGGCCAAGGCTTGGGACGGGATCGTCAAGATCGGCCGGACCCACACGCAGGACGCGACCCCGTTGACGCTGGGCCAGGAATTCAGCGGCTATGCGGCGCAGCTCAAGGCATGCCGCGCCCGGATCGAGGGCGCGCTCGAGGGCAATCTGCGCAAGCTGGCGATCGGCGGCACCGCGGTCGGCACCGGGCTCAATGCGCCCGAGGGCTGGGCGGACGACATGTGCGCCGCGATCAGCGACATCGCCGGCTCCTCCTTCCATCCCGCGCCGAACAAATTTGCCGAAATGGCGGCCCGTGACGGGCTCGTCTTCTTCCACGGCGCGCTCAACACGCTGGCAGTGGCGCTGACCAAGATCGGCAACGACATCCGCTTCCTGGGATCGGGGCCGCGCTCGGGCCTCGGCGAGCTCAGCCTCCCCGAGAACGAGCCGGGCAGCTCGATCATGCCGGGCAAGGTAAATCCGACCCAGGTCGAAAGCCTGACGATGGTCTGCGCGCAGGTCATCGGCAACCAGCAGGCGGTAACCGTCGGCGGTCTCCAGGGCCATTTCGAACTCAACGTCTTCATGCCGTTGATCGGGTCGAACGTGCTGCGCTCGGTCGAACTGCTGGCGACCGCGATGGTGAGCTTCGCCGAGCGCTGCGTCGACGGGATCGTCGCCAACGAGGATCATATCCGCGACCTCGTCGCGCGCAGCCTGATGCTGGTCACCGCGCTCGCGCCCGAGATCGGCTACGACAACGCCGCAAGCATCGCCAAGCATGCCCACAAGAAGGGGCAGAGTCTCAAGGAGGCGGGGCTCGAGCTAGGATTGGTCGACGAGGAGACCTTCGACCGGGTGGTCCGCCCCGAGACGATGATCGGTCGGTGAAGCGCGTAGCGGCTCTCGTCGCCTGCGGGCTTCTTGCCGGCTGCGCGACGAGACCGGCGCCTGAGCCCGTTCGGGTCCCGCCGCGCGTCGATCGCCCATCGGGATCGTCGGCCGGTCTGGTCAGCCCGCAGGAATATGTCGGTGAGTCGGCGTCGCGGACCCTGCTGCTGGTCCGCGCGGCCGAGCTGATCGCGGAGCGGGTGCCGGGGCTCACGTCCGAGGCCGACCGAATCGCGGCCGGGCAGCGCGGGATTGCGGCGCAGCTCAATCTTGCCGGGCGACGCCTCAATATCCTGCCATCGGCGACGCTCCGGCCGGCGCATGCCGCCGAGCTCCAGTTTCTCGAGCGCAGCGCCGATCCGGCGAGGGCGTGGCGAAGCCTGGCAATGCGGTCGATCGACGCCTGCATCATCCGCGAAAAGTCCTATGCCGAGCGCGGATCCAGCCCGACGTTGCGGCCGGTGGCCCGTTTTGCCGCATCTGTCTGTGAGGAGCAGCGGACCAATTTGAAGTAGCTGGAGTCGCCCGATTGACTCCGTTCGCATACTCGCGCGAATAAGAACAAAAGCAGAACAAGAACGTTGCGAGTCGTGTGGATCGAGGTTTTCGCCTTGTCGCCGGCGGCGGGAGCCGTGCGGCTGAAGAGGATGGTTTTCCGGCACAGGCCGGGCACCAATGGCCTTTGCCTGCCCGCGACAAACCCGCGCTCCGGCTTTCGCCGGGTGCCGGCAGCGCCATCCTGTCCGAACTTTTCGCCGATTCTCCGCGCGACGCCGGATGGACCGGCTTCGTCCTCGCGCAGGTTGCTCCGGCCCGGCCCTTGCTGTGGATCCAAGAGCGGATGGCGATCCTCGAGGGCGGGCGGGTCCATGCGGCCGGTCTCGGGCCACTGGCCGCCGAGCTCATCCATGTCGAGGCGCGCGACGCCAAGGCTGCCCTGTGGGCGATGGAGGAAGGCCTGCGATGCCCTGCGCTAGGCGGCGTCATCGGCGAATTGTGGGGCGATCCGCAGGCGCTCGACTTCACCGCGACACGGCGGCTGGCCGTGGCGGCGGAAAAGTCCGGGGTCGCCTGCTGGCTAGTCCGGTTGCAGGGCAGCGCCAATCTCAGCGGCGCGCGCGAGCGCTGGCGGCTGGGCAGCGCGCCGAGCGAAACCCATTCCTTCGACCCCAAGGCCCCGGGCAGCCCACGCTGGGACGCCGAACTCTTCCGCTCGCGCCGGCGGCTGCCCGGACGATGGGTGGTGGGGCGTGAACCGCCGAATCTGCTCCCTGTGGCTGCCGAACCTGGCGATCGAGCGCTGGGCCAATGGCAGCGACGCACCGGATGAGGCGCTGGCCCGGCCGGTGGTGCTCACGCTCGAGGGGCGTCACGGCCAGCTGATCCATGCGGTCACCCCGGCGGCCGCCGAGCGCGGCGCACGGCCCGGCGGTCGGCTGACCGACGCGCGGGCGCTCGATCCCGGACTCGAGGCCGAGCAAGCCGACGTCGCGGGCGAGGAAGCATGGCTACGCGCGGCGGCGCGCTGGGCGAGCCGCTGGTCGCCGCTGGTCGAGGTCGATGGCGCGCATGCGCTGCGGCTCGATGTCAGCGGGGTCGCGCACCTGTTCGGCGACGAGAAGGGGCTGATGCGCGACATGGAAGCGCGGTTCGCCGCCATGGGGGTCACCGCGCGGGCCGCGATCGCCCCGACCGCCGGCGCCGCATGGGGCCTCGCCCGCTATGCTGCCGAGCCGCGCCCGGTCCATGACGAGGAACTGGCGCGCGTCCTGGCGCCGCTCCCGATCGCGGCGCTGCGGCTGTCGGCGGTGGCCAATCACATGCTGGTGCGGCTGGGGCTGAAGCAGGTCGGCGACCTTGCCGGCGTGCCGCGCAAGGCGCTCGCCCGGCGCTTTCCCAAGGACGAACACCCGCTCGATGCGCTCGACCGCGCGCTTGGCCGCAAGCCCGAGCCGCTTACCCCTTTGCCCGAGGATCCGCCGCCGCGCGCGCTGTTGCCGATCAAGGAGCCGGTGGTTCATCCCGAGGCCGCGGCACAGGCGCTGGCCCGGCTGGTCCCGCCGCTGGCGCGCGAACTGGCGACCCGCAAGCTCGGCGCACGGCACCTCGTCCTGACCGCCTTCCGGGTCGACGGCAGTCTCGGCGAGGTCCAGGTCGCGACCTCGATCCCGACGCGCGCGCCCGACCATCTCCATCGGCTCCTGTCGGGCATGCTCGAGCGGCAGGGAATCGACCCCGGCTTCGGGATCGACGCCTTCGCGCTCGAGGTGCGCTGGTGGGAGAAGCTCGATTCGGCACAGGACGCCTTGCTCGGAGAGGCCACGGGCGAGACGGCGGTGGCGGCGCTGATCGACCGGCTGAGCGTCCGGCTCGGCCCGTCAAAGGTGCGGCGGCCGGTCCGGGTCGACAGCCATGTGCCCGAGCGCGCGGCCGGCTGGGGCGCGGGAGTCGACACCGACCCGTCGCCGCCCGCCGTCGCCGCGCCCCCCGCAGACCAGCCCACCCGGCTCCTCGATGCTCCCGAGGAAGTGGCGGTCATCTACGCCACTCCCGAGGGGCTGCCGCGGCGCTTCGTGTGGCGCCGCAAGGTGCATGACATCGCCCGCGCGCAGGGACCACGGCGGATCTCGCCCGAATGGTGGCGCGAGCGCTCCACCGCCCGGCTGCGTGACTATTACAAGGTCGAGGACAGCGAGGGCCGCCGCTTCTGGATTTTCCGCGAGGGCGTCGTCGGTGACGGCCGCGGCGGCGCGCCCTTGTGGTTCGTCCACGGGCTATTCGCGTGAGGCCGGGTCATGCCTGAACAGGAAGGCTATGCCCGCCGCCGGCTCGAGCGCGAGGACGGTCCGCTCCCGCCGATGCCCAAGGCCGCGTTCGTCGAGCTCGGCATCGCCACGCCCTTCTCGTTCCTGCGCGGGGTGTCCGACGCGCTCGAGCTCATTCCGACCGCGATGGAACTCGGTATGGACGCGATGGGGGTCGCCGACCGCAACACGCTGGCCGGGGTCGTGCGGGTCCACACCAATGCCAAGACGGCCGGGCTGAAGCCGCTGATCGGGTGCCGGCTGGTGATCCAATCGTCTCCCCTCCCGCCTGCGGGAGGGGCCGGGGGAGGGGTTGTCGCGATCCGCCCGGGACTTCACGAACCCGGCCTCGCCCCGGCCCCCTCCCCGCAGGGGGAGGGCGGGGATATCGAGTTCCTCGCCTACCCGCGCGACCGCGAAGGCTATGCCCGCCTGTCGCGCCTGCTGAGCCTTGGGCAGGGCCGCGCTCCCAAGGGCGAGTGTCACCTCACCCTCGACGATGTCGCGGAGCACCGCGAGGGCATCGCCTTCATCGCCTGCCCGGGCGAGAACCTCGACGCGTTCGAGGCGCGGCTGCCCGCGATCCGCGCCGCGTTGCCCGACCTCCGCCACATCGCTGCCACGCACCTCTATCGCGGCGACGACCTCGCGCGGATCGAGCGGCTCGACCGTCTGGCGCGGAGTGTCGGCGCGACCATCCTCGCGTCGAACGACGTCCTATACCACGTCCCCGAAAAGCGCCCGCTGCAGGACATCGTGACCTGCATCCGCGAGAAGGTGACGCTCGCCACTGCCGGCACGCGGCTCAATCCTAATGCCGAGCGGCATCTGAAGGGCCCGGACGAGATGATCCGGCTGTTCGAGCGCTGGCCCCACGCCATTGCCGCGACGCGCGACTTCGCCGACGGCCTCCACTTCAGCCTCGACGAGCTGCGTTACGAATATCCGCGCGAAAGCGTGCCCGAGGGGCGCACTCCGCAGGAGCAACTGATCCACCTCACCTGGGAGGGGGCGGCCGAGCGTTATCCCGATGGCGTCCCCGACAAGGTCGTCAGGCAGATCGAGCACGAGCTCCGGCTGATCGAGCGGCTCGACTTCGCGCGATACTTCCTGACGGTTCACAGCATCGTCGCCTTTGCTCGAAGCTGCGAGCCGCCGATCCTTTGCCAGGGCCGCGGCTCGGCGGCGAACAGCGCGGTCTGCTATTGCCTGTCGGTCACCGCGGTCGACCCTTCCACCACCGACCTCCTGTTCGAGCGCTTCATCTCCGAGGAGCGCAAGGAGCCGCCGGATATCGACGTCGATTTCGAGCACGAGCGGCGCGAGGAAGTGATCCAGCATATCTACGAGAAATATGGCCGCGACCGCGCCGGCCTGTGCGCTACCGTGATCCACTATCGCCCGCGCTCGGCGATCCGCGAGGTCGGCAAGGTGATGGGCCTGTCCGAGGACATTTGCGCTTCGATCGCCGGGACCATCTGGGGCTGGGGCGAGGACGTCACCGAAACCCACGTCACCGAGGCGGGGCTCGACCTCACCGACCCGCATCTCGCCCGGACGATCAAGCTCGCCGAGCAATTGATCGGCATGCCGCGCCACCTCAGCCAGCATGTCGGCGGGTTCATCCTGACCGAGCGACCGCTGATCGAGACGGTGCCGGTCGGCAACGGCGCGATGCCCGACCGCACCTTCATCGAATGGGACAAGGACGACATCGAGGATCTCGGCATCCTCAAGATCGACGTGCTCGCATTGGGCATGCTGACCTGCATTCGCAAATGCTTCGGGCTGATCGAGGAAGTGCATGGGCGAAAACTCGACCTCGCCACCGTCCCGCGCGAGGAGCCCCGCGTCTACGACATGCTGTGCAAGGGCGATTCGCTGGGCGTCTTCCAGATCGAGAGCCGGGCGCAGATGAACATGCTCCCGCGTTTGAAGCCCCGCTGCTTCTACGACCTGGTGATCGAGGTCGCGATCGTCCGCCCGGGCCCGATCCAGGGCGACATGGTCCACCCTTTCTTGAAGCGCCGGCAGGGCAAGGAGCCGGTCGACTATCCGCGCCCCTCGCCCGACCATGGCCCGCCCGACGAACTCGAGCGCATCCTCAAGCGGACGCTCGGCGTGCCGGTGTTTCAGGAGCAGGCGATGAAGATCGCCCTCGACGCGGCCAAATTCTCGAGCGCCGAGGCCAACCAGCTCAGGAAGGCGATGGCGACCTTCCGCTCGCGCGGCACCATCGACCTCCTCCAGGACAAGATGGTCGAGCGGATGGTCACGCGCGGCTACGAGCGCGAGTTCGCCGAACGCTGCTTCCACCAGATCCGCGGCTTCGGCGAATATGGCTTTCCCGAAAGCCATGCGGCGAGCTTCGCGCATCTCGTCTACGTCTCGAGCTGGCTGCGCTGGCGTTATCCCGCCGCCTTCGCCGCGGCGCTGCTCAATTCGCAACCCATGGGCTTCTACGCCCCCGCCCAGATCGTGAAGGACGCGCAGGCGCACGGAGTGACGGTGCTGCCGGTCGACGTGAACGAGAGCGGCTGGGATTGCTCTCTCGAGGTCCCGCGCCCTTCGACTGCGCTCCACTCCGCTCAGGACGAACGAACGGATGTCGCGACCCAGGGCATCGTTCGTCCCGAGCGAAGTCGAAGGACGCATGCCGAAGTCGCGTTGCGCCTCGGCCTCCGCCAGGTCGAGGGACTGCGCGCGATGGATGCGGCGCGGCTGGTCGCGGCGGCCCCCTACAAGGCGGTCGAGGACCTCCATCGCCGGGGCCAGGTCCCGCCCCATGCCGTCGTCCGCCTCGCCGAGGCCGACTGCTTCCGCTCGATCGGGATGGATCGCCGCCAAGCGTTGTGGGACGCGCGGACGCTCCGGCCCGCGCCCGAGCTTCCGCTCTTCGCCGCCGCTCGTGCCCGCGAGGAGGGGGAGGAAAGGGAGAAAGCCATCCTCCCCGCCATGCCACTCCCCGAGCATGTGGTCAGCGACTACCAGACCACGCGCCTCAGCCTGAAGGCGCATCCGATGCAGTTCCTGCGCGATCACTATGCGGCGCGCGGCTTCGTCCGGGCCGCCGACCTGCGCGACGTCCGCTACGGCAAGCGCGTCAGCCTCGCAGGACTTGTGCTCATCCGCCAGCGCCCCGGAAGCGCCAAGGGCGTGTGTTTCATCACGCTCGAGGACGAGACGGGCAATGCCAACCTCGTCGTCTGGCCCGATGCCTTCGCCGCCCAGCGCAAGGTGGTGATGGGCGCCCGGCTGATGGTCGTGCACGGCATCGTCCAGCACGACGAGGCGGTATGCCACCTGATCGCCAGCCGGCTCGAGGACGACAGCTGGCGGCTCCGCTCGCTGAGCGACAGCCAGCACTTCGATCCGCAGGTCGGGCGCGGAGACGGGGCAGGGCCGAGCCGCCCGCCCATGGCCCGCCACCCGCGTGACGCCGAGGTCATCCCCAAGGCGCGAGTCATCAACTGCCCGACCTATTGACGCCACAATCCCGCCACGCTTCGGCAAGGCTGGCGAAAGACTCCCATGCTATAGGCACGTCCATGCGAAACCTTGCTTTTCTCGCTTCGGCCCTGGCGTTGCTCGCGACCCCGGCGATGGCGCAGAGCCCGCTCGAAGGCCTGTGGACCAATCCCAAGAAGTCGATCGTCGTGCGTATCGCGCCGTGCGGCGAGGCCTGGTGCGGCAAGGTCGTCCGCGCCTCGGCTCGGGAGGATGCCAAGGCCAAGGCCCGCGGCATGGAAGACGGTCTGGAGGGCGAGCAGATGCTTACCAACCTGCGTCCTGCCGGCCACGGCAAGTGGAAGGGGCAGGTCTATGTCCCCAAGATCCGCTCCAAGGTCGGAAGCACGGTCACCATGCAGGCGCCGGGCAAGATGAGCGTGTCGGGCTGCTTTGCGGGCCTCATCTGCAAGACGCAGGTCTGGACCCGCGTCGACTGACGTCACGGCGTCAAAAGGCGGCTCTTTCCTTCAACTTGGCTGGCCGCTAGCGCCGACAGCCATGAGCAAGCCCACGATCCTCGTCACCGGCGGTGCCGGCTACATCGGAAGCCACGCCGTCCTCGCTCTTTATGACGCGGGATGGCCGGTGGTGGTGGTCGACAACCTCTCCAACGGCTCGCGCGAGGTGGTGCCCGACGAGGTGCCGCTGATCGAAACCGACATCGGCGACGCGGCCGCCATGCGCGCGGTCCTGAAGGAGCATCGGGTCGGCGCGATCATGCATTTCGCCGGTTCGATCGTGGTTCCCGAAAGCGTCACCGACCCGCATTTCTATTATCGCAACAATACCGTCGCGAGCCACGCGCTGCTCGGCGCAGCGATGGAGGCGGGCGTCCGCCATCTCCTCTTCTCATCGACCGCCGCGACTTACGGCGCGCCCGAAACGGTGCCGATCGACGAAGACGCCCCGACCCGCCCGATCAATCCCTACGGCTGGTCCAAGCTGATGACCGAGCAGATGCTCCGTGATGTCGCGGCCACCGGCGCCATCAACTACGGCGCGCTGCGCTACTTCAACGTGGCCGGGGCCGATCCCAAGGGCCGTTCGGGCCAGATCGGCAAGGGCGCGACCCACCTCCTCAAGGTCGCCTGCGAGGCAGCGGTCGGCAAGCGCAGCCACGTCGACGTGTTCGGCACCGACTATCCGACTCCCGACGGCACCTGCATCCGCGACTATATCCACGTCGCCGATCTCGCCGCCGCCCATGTTCTCGCGCTCGAGGCCCTGATCGCCGACCCGGCCGAGAGCTTCACCTTCAACTGCGGCTACGGCCGGGGCACGTCGGTGCTCGAGATGCTCGAGATGCTCGACCGGGTGAACGGAACGCCGGTCAAGCGCGTCCTCGGACCGCGCCGCGCGGGCGATCCCCCGCAGTTGGTCGCCGCCAATCGCCGCTTGGTCGAACGACTGGGTTGGCAGCCGCGCTTCGCCGATACCGGGACCATCATCGAAAGCGCCCTGTCCTGGGAGCGCCGCCTCTTTCAGAAAGAAGCCGCCGTTTGCGCCTGAATCTGCTCGCCGTCCCGCTCGCCGCGGTCCTCATCGCCGCGGCGCCCGCGCCCACCGCCAAAATCGCACCGCTCTACAAGGCGCCGCAGGATCAGGCCGACCGGGTCCATGCCACCGTCCAGTTCCTGGCCGACGACCTGCTCGAGGGTCGCGGCACCGGCAAGCGCGGCCATGAGATCGCCGCTGCTTATGTCGCCAGCCGCTTCAAGGCGCTCGGCCTCGAGCCCGCCGGCGAGAATGGCACCTGGTACCAGCGCGTGCCCTTCCGCCGCGCGTCGATCGACGGCACGCCGACCTTCAATCTGACGCTCGGCGGCAAGACCGAAGCGCTGACGACCAAGGACATCGCGGTTCGCCCGAGCGTGACCGAGGCGGTCCGCAATCTCAGCGCGCCGCTGGTCTACGTCGGCTACGGCCTCCGCGACCCCAAGCTCAAGCTCGACGATTATGCCGGGCTCGACGTTCGCGGGAAGATCGTGATCACGCTGGGCGGCACGCCGCCGGGCCTGCCGAGCGACATCGCCGCCCACCTGTCCTCTCGCAAGGCCGAGATGGCGGCGCAGGCCGGCGCAATCGGCATCCTCGACATCAGCGGCGGCAATGCCGGCACCCGTCCGGTGACCGACTGGATCGACAAGGCCGGCCGCGCCGGTTCGACCCCGATGGGTCTGCGCGTCCGCGGCGTCATCGCCCGCTCGCTCGCCGAGCGGCTCTTCGCTGCTTCGCCCAAGCCCTATTCCGCGATCCTCGCCGCCCGCGCGGCGGGCAAGCCGCTTCCGGGCTTCGCGCTGGGATCGTCGATCGCGATGAACGTCAAGTCGAGCTGGAGCGACTTCACCAGCCCCGAGGTCATCGGCCGCATGCCCGGCAGCGATCCGCGCCTTGCGGGCGAGCATGTTGTCCTGATGGGCCACCTCGATCACCTCGGCATCAACGAAAATGCCAAGCCGGGCGAGGACGCGATCTTCAACGGCGCGCTCGACAATGCCGCGGGGGTCGCGACGATGCTCGAGGCCGCCGAGCGCTTCAAGGCGTCGGGCCAGCGACCCAAGCGCTCGCTCCTGTTCGTCGCCAACACCGGCGAGGAGCTGGGCCTTCTGGGCGCGTCCTACTGGGCCGAGCATCCGACGGTGAAGGATATCGTCGCGGGCGTCGATCTCGACATGCCGCTCCCGCTTTACGACTTTACCGACGTCACCGCTTTCGGGGCCGAACACAGCACGATCGCCGACGCCGTCGCCAAGGCCGGCCGCACGATGGGCATTTCCGTCGGTCCGGACCCCATGCCCGAGCAGGGCATCTTTGTCCGCTCGGACCATTATCCGCTGGTGCTGCGCGGCATCCCGGCGATCCTGATGTTCACCGGCCATGCCAATGGCGGCAAGCCGTTCTGGGACAAGTTCTTCGAGGACACCTATCACCGTCCGAACGACGACCTGAACCAGGCAATCAACTGGGGCGCGCTGGCCCGCTATGGCGAGCTCAACTATCGTATCGCCCGCGAGCTCGCCGACAGCCCCAAGCGGCCGGCCTGGAAGAAGGGCGATTACTTCGCCAAACCTTGACTCGGGCGGCGCCCTCCCATAGGGGCGCTCGCCGAAGCCTACGGGCGTCAGCCGACAACCAGTATATAAAGAGACGGGCGTCCCGCCATGAAGATTCGCAATTCGCTCAAGAGCCTCAAGGACCGTCACCGGGACAACCGCGTGATCCGTCGTCGCGGCCGTACCTACGTCATCAACAAGACGAATCGCCGCTTCAAGGCGCGCCAGGGCTAAGTTCTGGCTGAACCGTCCCCAAACGGGGCGGCTCGATTCATCGCAAGAGCAGAGCGGCCTGCCGTCATCGACGGTTCAGGTCGCTTCGCGTATCAGCATTCTTGCGAAGGAGCCTGATTCGATGCGTACGTTGATGTCCACCACCCTTGCTGCCGCGCTCGCCGCGGCCGGCTTCGGTCTAGCGGCGTTGCCGGGGACGGCAGCGGCGCAGTCGAGCGGGCAGGGCTGCGTCTCGCCGCCCGGCCTCAACTACATGATCTGCAACGGCCAGCGCGTGCCCAAGCCCGGCAACCGAATCAACAATCCGGACGGAAGCTGGCGCGAGGAAAGCAAGCAGGGCAACTGCATCGTCGTTCGCGAAAAGACCGCGACCGGCGAGTTCAAGGAAAGCCGCCGCTGCGATTAGGCGCTGCGGTGAGTGCAAATGATGATGAGGAGGGCGACCGAACGGTCAGCCCTCCTTTTTTATGCCCCGCGCGGTGCGGCCGCTGGGATCGGCCGCGATCTGGCAAGCCGGCAGCTTGAAGCGCGCATTGTCGGTGCAGGGACGAACCTGAGCGCTGCCGTCGGGCCCCACGAAGATGCCCCACTGCCGCTTGTCGTCGCAGTCGGCTTCCCACATCGACAGCTTGTTATACTCGGTGACGTAGCCCGAGCGGACCACCCGCTTGCAGCGCAGGCCGCTGGCGAGGATCGCCCGCTTGAGCGCGATGTCGCGCATTTCGTCGGTGAGCTGGTGAAGCCGCTCCTGCTCGGGTCCGCGGACCGCGATGGCGGGGTCCTTGGGCGCGGCCGCCTTGTTGTCGCCGCCTCCGCAGGCGGCGGTGGCGAGAAGGAGGGCGGGCACGAACAACAGGCGCATCGTCATTCCTCTTCGTAATCGATCCGGACCGCCGCCGCGGCGCGCTTGGCGAGCGCTACGGCATCCTCGGTGCTGGCCGCGCGCGCAAGCGCCACGCCCATGCGCCGACCCGGAAGGGTTTCCGGTTTACCGAACAGCCGAAGGTCGACCGGGGTTGCCTCTTGCGAAAGGGCGAGGGCGTCGGTCACGCCTTCGAAGCGGAATCGGGTGCTAGCCCGGTCGGCAAGGATCACCGCCGACGCGCTCGGACCCGCAGCGAGGATCGGTGCGACAGGCAGGCCGAGGATGGCGCGGAGGTGGAGTTCGAACTCGTTCGGCGACTGGCTGATGAGCGTCACCATGCCGGTGTCATGCGGACGCGGGCTGAGCTCGGAGAAAATCGCGCGGTCGCCGGCGACGAAGAACTCCACGCCGAACAGTCCTCGGCCGCCAAGTGCCGAGACGATCGTCGCCGCCTGCCGCTGGGCGGCCTCGAGCACGCCGGGCGAGAGCGCTGCCGGCTGCCAGCTCTCGCGATAGTCACCCGCCTCCTGGCGATGCCCGATGGGCGGACAGAAATGCACGCCGTCGGCCGCCGCGACCGTCAGCAGCGTGATCTCGCTGTCGAAGCGAATATATTCCTCGACGATCACCCGCGGCCGGTCGCCGCGCATTTTCTCGATCGCGTTGCGGAAGGCGGAGCGGACCTCATTTGTCGTCGTGGCGGTGCTTTGCCCCTTGCCCGAAGAGGACATGACGGGCTTGATGACGCAAGGCAACCCGACGTGATCGACCGCGGCGAGCGCCTCGTCCTCACTCTCGGCGAAGCGGTAGCGGCTGGTGGTGAGGCCGAGCTCCTCGGCGGCGAAGCGGCGAATGCCGTCGCGGTTCATGGTGAGCTGCGCGGCCTTTGCCGAGGGTACCACGTGCCAGCCCTCGCCCTCGAGCTGCGCCAGCGCGGCTGTGTCGATCGCCTCGATCTCGGGAACGAGGAAGTCGGGGCGGTGCTTCTCGACTGCGGCCCTGAGCGCCGCGCCGTCGAGCATCGAGAAGACCTCGCTCGCATCGGCGACCTGCATTGCGGGAGCACCGGGATAACGGTCGCAGGCGACGACCATGCAACCGAGGCGTTTGGCGGCGATCGCGAACTCGCGCCCGAGTTCACCGGATCCGAGCAGCATCAGCTTGGCGAGGAACATGGGGTGGGTGCTACCGCAACGCGTCATCCCGCGATAGGGTAAGGTCATGATCGCGCTCCTCGCTCTCGCCGCCGTGGCCGCCGCGCCCTCGGCCAAGCCGCTAACCCCCTCCGAAATCGTGTCCAAGGCGCCCGCTGCCGACTGGCAGACGGTGTCGCCGGCCGATCTTCTCGTCATCGACTATGAGGGCGGTGGACGGACGGTCATCCAGCTCGCGCCCGACTTCGCGCCGGTTCACGTCGCCAACGTCCGCGCGCTCGCGAATGCGGGCTATTGGAAGGGCTCGAGCATCTACCGGGTGCAGGACAATTATGTCGCGCAATGGGGGGTGAATGAGGGCGGTCCGCCGACCCCGGCGGGCGTCGTCGCCAAGCCGCCGGCGGAATATAGCCGATCGGTCAAGGGGCTGACCCTGCGGCCGCTCGGCTATGCCGATCAATATGCGCCGCGTGTCGGGCACGCCGGCGGTTGGCCGGTCGCATGGAATCCAAAGACGGGCCGGGCCAATCTCACCCATTGCTACGGGATGGTCGGTGTCGGCCGCGACATGGCACCCGACACGGGCATGGGCGGCGAGCTCTACGCGGTGATCGGGCAGGCCCCGCGCCACCTCGATCGCAACATCGCGCTCGTCGGCCGGGTAATCGAGGGGATCGAGAACATGTCGGCGCTGCCGCGCGGCACCGAGGCGCTTGGGTTCTACAAGGCCGGGACGGTGGCGCGGAAGATCGCCTCGGTCCGCCTCGCGTCGGCGATGCCGGCAACCGATCGTCCGAGCTTCCAGGTGATGCGCACCACGGGCGCGACCTTCGCGAGCTATATTCACGCGCGGGCCAATCGGCAGGATCAGTTCTTCCAGGTCCCGGCCGGAGGGGTCGACCTATGCAATGCGCCGGTGCCCGTCAGACGGACACCGGCGCCTTCATCCTCGCGTTAGTCGTCCCCAATCGACAGGCTAGCGCTACTACCGCTGCCCTTCCCTGACGCCGTGGGGACGTCTCGTTACGCCGCCCAGGCGTGTCCTTGATTCCGGTTGCGATGCTGGATCACCGCGGGACCGCTATGATGCCGCGTGCTCGCTTCGGCGAGCGGCAAGGCCGTCGCGCAGAAGGCACATTCGGCCGACATCCGACCGATCAGCCAGTGCGTACGGCCGCAGCCGGGGCAGTGGTTGACCTCGTGGTCGCGGTAGACCGCATGATAGCCGCGGCCCTTGGGATCGTGCTTGAGGCCGAGGTCGCCAAGAGACGGGAAGCTAGTCATGCCGATAATCCTTTCGAGGGCTTTCAACGGCATGGGCCTCGTGAAGGTTCCGTGACACTGCGGCGCTTTGCGATGGATTGATGGCCCTTCAAAGGTCGCGAAGCGCAGCGGCCGGACGGGCCCGGAGCGCCGGCCAGGCGGCGCCGAGAGCGGTCAGGATTGCCACCAGCATCCCCGCCAGCGGAAGCGCGACCAGGATCAGCCAGTCGGGCCGGAAGGCGAAGTCGAACAGCCTGGTCACAGTCAGCCACGCGGCGATCGTGCCGGCGGCGAAGGCCAGGAGAACGATTCCCCCGCTCATCGCCGCAAACTCGATTCCCTGCGCCTTAAGGACGTCCGAGCGCGACGCACCGACAAGCTTCAGAAGCACGCTCTCGCGGGTGCGTGCCCGGCGCGTGGCGGCGACCGCGCCCGCGAGGACAGTCACCCCGATGAGGATGGCGACAAGCGTCGCGATCCGGATCGCGCCGTCGAGGCCCTCGAGAATCGCGGTCACTCGGGTGACGACGTCGCTCACCCGGATGGTGCTGACCATCGGCAGCGCCTCGGCAAGGTCGCGCTCGAACCGGAGGGTTGAGGTTCCGCGAGGCGGCGCGATCGTCGCCATCAACGTGTATGGCGCCTGCTCGAGCGTGCCCGGTGCGAAGATGATTGCGAAGTTGAAGCCGAAGCTGCGCCAGTCGATCGTCCGAAAGCTCGCGATCCGCGCCTCGATCGGAACGCCGAGCACGGCCACGGTCAGCGTGTCTCCGATCTTGAGGTTGAGCGCCTTGGCGGCCTCCATGTCGATGCTGACCAGCGGCGGGCCGGCATAGTCGCGCGGCCACCAGCCTCCCGCGACGACCTTGTTGCCGACCGGAAGGTCGCGCGCGAAGGTCAGGCCGCGATCGCCGCGCAGGATCCACGCGCCCTCGGGGATGGCGCGCATCGCCGAGACCGGCTGGCCATTCAAGGCCGTCACGGGACCACGCAGCGAGGGGACAAGGCGAAGGTCGGCGCCCGGCGCCGTCGCTGCCGCAAGTTGCCGGAAGCGGGCTTCCTCGGCGGCGGGTATGTCGAGCATGAACAAGGCCGGGGCCTTGGCGGGAATGTTTTCGCCTAGCTCGCTTCGGATGCTGGCCCCGACTCCCGACAGCGCGACGAGGAGCGACAGGCCAAGGCCAAGCGCGACGCTGAGGCGAACGGTCGCCGCGCCCGGACGGTGGAGCGCGGCAAGGCCGAGGCGGGTCAGGGGGCCGCCGACGCCGCTCGCGGCGCGGGCGAGCCGTGCGATCACCCAGCCGGCACCCGCGAACAGGAAGGCCAGCGCGAGCGCGCCAACGATCGTCACTCCCGTCGTCAGTCTGTTTTCCGAGGTGAGCATCGCCAGCGCGACCACGCCAGCGGCGGCAAGCAGAGGCACGATGAGGTCCCGGGCACGCGTACCGCCTTCATCGACGTCGCCGCGGAGCACCGCCGCCGGTCGTGCCCGGGCTGCCCGGGCGAGGGGAAGCCAGGTAGCGGCGAGCGTCACCAACAGGCCGAACAGGGCCGAGCGTCCAAGGGCACCCCACTGCGGGCTGGGATCGGGGGCCACGGGAAGGAGATCGGCCGCCGCCTTGCCGACGACGCCGGGCACCACCGCGCCGATCGCGAGACCGAGCAGGATCGCCAGGCCGGCGAGCAGGGCGACGCTCGTTCCCAGCATGATCAGCAGGTCGCGCTGCCGCGCGCCATGGACCTTGAGGATCGCGATGGTGGCGCGGCGCGAGGCGGCGAAGGCCGAGGCGGCCGACGCGATCCCGATGCTGCCGATCCCGAGCGCGCCGAGCGCGATCAGCAGCAGCATCTGTCCCGTCCGGTCGGTGAAGCGTCGCGTGCCCGAGGCGGCGTCGCCCTTGTCGGTCACTCGCCAGCCGCCATCAGGAAAGCGCTGCTGGAAGGCCTTGCCGAGCGCTGCGCCATCGGCGCCCGGCGGAAGCGCGAGGCGGTAGCTGCTGGTGTAAAGGCTGCCGGGCTGGACGAGCCGGCTGGCGGCGAGGCCGGCCTGGCTCACGAGAACCGGCGGCGACAGGGCAAAGCCTGATGGCGCGGGGAGTTCGTCGACGATGCCGCTGACCCGAAGGTTCGCATAGCCGATCCGCACCGGGCTCCCGATGCCGAGGCCATAACGCTCGGCCAATTCGCGCCCGACCGCGGCCTCGCCAGCGCTTCCGGGCAGCCGGCCCGAGGCGAGCGTGATGCGCCCGGCGGCGGGCCAGCCCGGCTCGATCCCGCTCAGGTCGACCAGCACGGTCCGCTCGCCCGGCAGCCGCGCGGTACTGCGCAAGGTGACGCTGCCCCGGACGGTACCGAGCCGGCGCATCGCCGCCAGCTCCGCTTCGCTTGCCTGCCGCTGCGAGACGCTGAGCGCCACGTCGCCCCCGAGCAACTCGCGCGCCTGACCGTCGATGGTCGAGCCGATCGCGCTTGCGAGGCTGGTGACGGCGGCCAGCCCTGCAACCGCGATCGTGAGGCAGGCAAGCAGCAGCCACAGCCCGCCGATCCCCTGCGCGAGGTCCCGGCGGCCGAGCCGGAGCCCGGCGATCATGCGGTGAGCAGCCCGTCGGCGATCCGCACGATCCGTCCCGCGCGCGCCGCCACCACGGGATCGTGCGTGATGACAAGGAGGCTCGCCCCGGCCGCCGCCACGCGGTCGAATAGGAGGTCGATGATCCGGGCACCGGTCGCGGCGTCGAGATTGCCGGTCGGCTCGTCGGCGAGCAGCAGCTTCGGTGCCGGGGCGGTGGCGCGGGCGATTGCCACGCGCTGCTGTTCCCCGCCCGAAAGCTGCGCAGGGTAATGGCCTTCGCGCGCGCCGAGCCCGACCGCGGCCAGTTCGGCGCGCGCCCGATCCCGCGCATCGGTCGCGCCGGAGAGCTCGAGCGGGACCATGACGTTCTGCAGCGCAGTCATGGTCGGAAGCAGGTGAAAGGCCTGTAGTACCACCCCGACCGAGCGGCCACGAAGCCGCGCCAGCGCGTCCTCGCCGAGCCGGCTCATGTCCTCACCGAGCACCTGCACCGAGCCGGAGGTCGCTCGCTCTAGGCCCGCGATCACCGCCATCAGCGAACTCTTGCCCGAACCCGATGCGCCGAGCACCGCGACGGTCTCGCCCTCGGCGATGATGAAATCGATTCCCCGGAGGATCTCGGTGCGGGCCGAGCCCTTGCCAAGCGTGAGGCGAACATCGGCGAGCTGAACAAGGACGGAGGTCATGCCATGCCGAGCTAGGAAGCTTGAAGGGCATCGGCAATGGCCTACATGGCGGGGGTGCACCGCTGGTTCCTGCTTCCCTTCATGATCGCCTCCGCCCCCGTTGCTGCCGCGACTGCGCAGCCGACCGCTGACAAGGCGAGCGAGGGGCCGCTGATCCTTGCCTTCGGTGACAGCCTGACCGCCGGCTACGGCCTTGGCCGTGGTCTCGGCTTCGCGCCGCAGCTCCAGGACAGCCTTCGCCGGCACGGCCTCAAGGCGACCGTCCACGACGCGGGCGTGTCGGGCGACACCACGCAGGGCGGGCGCGCGCGGCTCGGCTGGACTCTTCAGCGCCTCGGGCAGAAGCCAACGCTGGCGATCGTCGAGCTTGGTGCCAACGACATGCTGCGCGGGGTTGATCCCAAGATCACCGAAGCCAATCTCGACGCCATTCTCGGCGAACTCCATCGGCAGGGCATTCCGATCCTCGTCGCCGGCATGCTCGCCGCGCCCAATCTCGGGCCTGATTTCCGTCGCCGCTACGAAGCCATCTTCCCGACGCTCGCACGCAAATATGACGCCGAGCTCTATCCGTTCATGCTGCAGGGCGTGGTCGGCAATCGCGCACTGCTGCTCGGCGACGGCGTGCATCCCAATTTCGAAGGCGTGAAGCGGATCGTCACCGGCATGCTGCCGACGGTCCAGCGCGCCCTCAAGCGGCGCGACCGAAGCTAACCGCCGAGCTGGGCGAGCGCATCCTCGCTGAGCGGCTCGGCGAACTGTGCGCCGAGCTTGCCCGCGGCGGTCCAGCGCACCACCGCGCTTGCCCGTTCGCGGCCGGGCAGGAGCAGCCAGACCCGCGCACCCACCTCATATTCCGCGCTGGTTTCGGCCATGAAGCCCTCGGCGGAGATGTTGAGCACCCGCGCTTCGGTCCCTGTCGTCCCCATCTCTCGGACATGCGCCTCGAGATCGACCGGCGCGCGCGGCAGGCCACGGCGATCGCCGCCCGACGGGTCCTGGGCGATATGGGCGTCGATGACCAACCGAGAAAACTCCTGGGACTGCAAACTTAGGATGGGATGGCGTCGGCCGGGCCGCTTGCCAAGCGGTCGCTATGGCGCAATCGGCAATTAAAGGCCAGACCAAGCTAAGCCTTGGAGCAACAAGACGAAAAGACTGTTGCGTGAGGTCGAATGTGGCCTGCCGGACACTGGAGAATGACGTTCATCTCGGGTAACAGGAGGCAAGGGCAGAAGGCCCGCCGATAAGGAAGAGCGAAGGGTGGCGACAATGCGTGGGTATGCGGTGGCTTCGGTGGTTCTGGCGTTGAGCGCCGGCACGGCATTGGCGCAGACGCGCCCGGCAGGAACGCCGGCGAACCCGGTGGTGTCGACGCCTCCGACGACCGATCCGCTCGCGCCGCAGCCCGCGCCCGGTCAGGCTGCCACGACGGTGCAGCCGGTGGTTGCGCCGCCGGTGGTCCAGCTTCCGCCACCGGTGTGGCAGGCACCGCAGGTGCTCGAGTTGCTGAGCTACATCCGCGGTGTCGGCAAGGAGGGGCTCGATCCGCGTGACTATGATCCGGCGGTGCTCGACGCGGCGCTGAAGGCTGGCGACCCGGTCGCTTATTCGGCGGTCGCCACCAGCACGTTCGACAAGCTCGCCAAGGATGTGGCGCTCGGCCACGTCCGCGGTTCGGCCCGGGTGCAGTGGTTCGTCAAGGATCCGGACATGCCCGAGGGCCGCAGCCGGACTCTCCTTGACCAGGCGTTCGCGGGCGAGGGGATTGCCGCCGTGCTCGACGGCCTGCTTCCGACCCATCCTCAATATGGGTCGCTCCGCCAGGCACTGGCAAAGGCGAGCAAGACCGACACTGCGACCGTCGCCAAGATCCGTCTCAACATGGATCGCTGGCGCTGGCTGCCGCGCGACCTCGGCAGCCGCTACATCATCGTCAACGTGCCGGGCGAGCATGCGACGCTGGTCGAGAACGGCGTCACGCGCTGGAAGAACAAGGCGATTGCCGGCGCGACCAAGACCCCGACCCCGCAGCTCGCGGTCGAGGCGACCGGCGTGATCCTCAATCCCTGGTGGGAAGTGCCGCCGAGCCTGTCGAGCGACGTTGCCGGCAAGAAGGGCTATGTCGCGGTCAAGGGCAAGGACGGAAAGGTCCAGCGTTGGCGGCAGCCGCCGGGCCCGGGCAATGCGCTCGGCAAGATGAAGTTCGTGATGTACAATCCGCAGAACATCTATCTGCACGACACGAACAATCGCGGCCTGTTCGACAGCCAGGCGCGGTTCTTCAGCCATGGCTGCATCCGCACCAAGGACATTCTCGATCTCGCCAGCCAGCTGCTGGCGGATGATGGCGGCGAGTGGAATGCCGAGCGGGTCCAGACCACGCTCGCGGCAAACAAGACCGTGCAGGCCAATTTCGTGAAGAAGGTGCCGGTCTACATCGTCTATTTCTCGGTCGCGGCCCTGACCGACGGCAGCATCGTCAAGTACACCGACCTCTACAAGCGCGACGCGCCGGTGATGGCCGCGCTGATGGACCGCGACGGCGGGACCAAGCCCGCGGTCAAGTCGGCGGCCAAATAACAAAAGAGGGCTCCGGCGACAGCGCCGGAGCCCTCTTTCTTCTCAGCGCCCGCTGAAAGTCAGGCGATCTTGTCGGCGTAGATGAGGCGTCCGTCGGCAAGCTGCCGCATCACTTCGAAGTGGCTCTGCTGGCCGAAGGCGAAACAGCCTTCCGAACGCCCAAGCTTCCCATGGAGCGCGATCATGTCCTGCTCGGCATACCAGGCCGAGTGGACGACGATGGCGCGGCCCAGGGCATTGTTGTTGGTCCAGTCGAGCCCATCGACCTTCATCGAGAGCCCGTACTTTCCCTGATAAAAGTCGCCGCTCGAATAGGCGCCGTTCGACGTCGCATTGCTACCGAACGCATTCGAGAATTGCTCGAGGAAACCGGTGTGGCCGGTGTCCGACCCGCGGCCGTGCGCGACGAAATGGCTCGCGACCTGACCATTGGCCAGATCGACCACGTGGAAGCGCGCCTCGCGGCTCGCCTTGGAAAAATCCACCACGCCAATCTTGTCGGTGTGCCGAAGCGAATTGCGGTGCCGCTCGAGCGCGTCCTTGGCTCGGGCGAAGAGCGCGGGATCGACCCCGACAGGCGCGGCCGGCATCGACGCAACATTCGCCGGAACGGTCGCGACCGGGGTCACGGGCACCAGCGGCTCGCTTGTCAGCGCCTTCTGCCCGGCAATGAGGCCGGGCAAATCCGCGGCGAGCGCTGCGCCGGAAACCAGGGCGGCCGCGCCGCCGAGGCCCAGATTGCGCAGCATGTCGCGGCGATTGAAGCTCATGAATTCGTGCCCCCGGAAAATCGAAAGTGCAGAAAGTCGTATACATGCCAATAGGTTAACACGCGATAACCATTGCGCGCGCCGGCCCTCGTCCGACCGCGCGGACTCGGCGTTTCGTCGCAGTCGCGGAACGCCGCTTGTCGAATCGGGTCATCGCTGTTAGGTGCCTGCCCTTCCGGCGGGCGACGTGCCTGCGCGGACCGCTTTGGTCGCCTGTACCTTCCGGCTCTGGTCGAGGTCGGTGCGATGCCTAGCCGCTCTTGAAAGGCGCGGCGTGGGCGCAACCTTTAAGACATGGAGTGACGGACCTTTTATGCAAATCATCGTTCGCGACAATAATGTCGACCAAGCGCTGCGCGCGCTCAAGAAGAAGCTGCAGCGCGAGGGCGTCTACCGCGAGATGAAGCTGCGCCGTCACTACGAGAAGCCGTCGGAGAAGCGCGCGCGTGAGCGCGCCGCAGCGATCCGCCGGGCCCGCAAGCTCGAGCGCAAGCGCGCCGAGCGTGAAGGCGCCCGGTAAGGTTCCGGCCGGCTCACTCTTGACCGGTATCAAGGCCGCCCCTTACCGGGCGGCCTTTCCATTTGTGCTCCAGCCAGCGAGAACATCCCGATGAGCGTCACCCAGGTCCCGATCCGCCCCGTCGCCGCCGGCACCAAGCTGCGGCTTGCCTTCGGGCTCATCCTGCTGGTGCTGGCCGGCGCTGCCCTTGCCTGGGCGGGCGCCGCGCCGATGCGACCCGAGGTGAAGCCGAGCGGCCTCGAAATCCGGACGATCAAGCCTGGCCAAGGTCCCAAGATCACCGCGATGGACGGTGTCCTGATCGATTATGTCGGGACCACGCCCGACGGGACCAAGTTCGACGAGGCGCAGGACGCGCCGCTGCTCGTCGGTCAGGTCGTTCCGGGCTTTGCCGAGGCGCTCCAGAACATGCAGCAGGGCGGTCGCTACAAGATCCGCATCCCCGGCGCGCTCGCCTACGGCGCCAATCCGCCCCCGGGTTCGAAGATCCCGCCGAACAGCCCGCTCGACTTCGAGATCACGGTGAAGCGGGTGGTGGCGAATGCGGCGCTGCAGGCAATGCAGCAGCAGGGTGGCCAGCTGCCGCCGGGTCAGTAACGCCCTTTCGCTCGGAGATCTTCTCGAGCGTCACCTTGAGCGTCGCCATGATGGGGTCGGCGAGCAGCAGTCCGAGGAAGCCGAACAGGGCGCCGAAGACCAGCTGCGCCGCCAGCACCATCGCGGGCGGCAGGTCGACCGTCTTGCGGGCGATGTAGGGCAGGATCAGATAGCCGTCGATGTTCTGGACGGCGAAGTAGGTGACGATCGCCCAGATTCCCTGATCGGTCCCGGCCGAGAAGCCGACCGCGACCATCAGCAGTCCCGAGACAATCGCCCCGACATTGGGAATGAACGCAAGGATACCGGTGATCAGGCCGAGCAGGGCTGCCATCGGCACGCCGCCTGCCCAGAGCATGAAGAAGGTGAAGATCCCTTCGACCAGCATGCCGACGAGGCGGCCGAACAGCAGCCGGCGAAGCGTGAAGCCGACGCTCGCGAGGATATGATAATATTCGCCGCGGTGGCGGAGTGGGATCATCCACGCGACGCCCCGGTCGTAGACCTTGGGCTCGGTCGCGAGGAAGATGCCGAGGACGATGATCAGGAAGGCGTTGGTCAGCGCCGCGACGAACCCGCCGATCGCGCTGGTCAGCCGCCCGAAGCCGCTGGTCCCTGCAGAGATCGCCCCGCCGCCGAGGTTACTGGCAAGCCCGCGCAGCACGTCGGTGAAATGTTCGACCGGTCCCTGCGGCACGAGCCCGATCTGCATTGCCCAGGCGTAGAGCCGGAGCGCCTGCGTCTCGATGGTCGCGGCGAGCGCGGCGAACTGGCCGACGAAGGTCGAGCCGGCCGTGTAGAGAACCCAGCCGAGGAAGCCGAAGGCGGCGAGCGTGACGATGGCGAGCCGGAAGCCGCGCTTTATAGGGAGAACCCGACCGAGGAGACGCGTCCCTCCGTCCAGCAGCACCGCGAAGACCATTGCGCCGACGATCAGCAGCAGTGGCTTGGAGAGAAAGATCAGCGCGGCGACGGCGAGGATCGAGCCGATCCAGACCCACGCCTTGCGAAACTCGGTGCGGACCAGCGGGTCCTCGAATTCGGTCGGTCCGGGAAGCTCGACGTGCCCTGCGATCTCCTGCCCCCCGGTCATGCTCAGACCCCGGAGCGAAGGCTGGTGCCGGCTCGGCCTCCGCGCAGGCTGGTGAACCAGCTGATCGGGTTCCACCATTCCGCCTGCCCGTCGAGGCTGAAGGTGACGAACTCGGCCCGTCCACCGATATTCTCCCACGGCACCGGTCCGCCGAGGCCGCCCTCGTCGAGCGTGTAGCGGCTGTCGGCGCTGCGATCGCGATTGTCGCCCATCAGGAAGACGTGGCGTTCGGGAACGGTGACGGGCCCGAAGTCGTCGCCTTGCGACTGGCCGAGGTCGACCGTGTCATAGGTCGCGCCATCGGGCAGGGTCTCGCGGACGATCGGCAGCGAGCAGGCGAACTGGCCATTGCCGGTCTGCACGAGCCGTCCGGCGAACTGGACGGGCGAGCAGGGTGCGTTGGCGTCGACCGGCACGAGGCGCGGCGGAAGGATCTGGCGCTTGACCGGGACGCCATTGAGAATGAGGCGGCCGCCGCGAACCTCGATCGTGTCGCCGGGAAGTCCGATCACGCGCTTGATCCAGTCTTCCTTGCGGCCGGGCGGGGTAACGATGGCGATGTCGCCCTGCTTGGGAAGGCTGCCGAAGATGCGGCCCTTCTGTTCGGGCCAGACGTAGAAGCTTGGGCTCACCCACGACCAGCCGTAGGGATACTTACTGACCACCAGCCGGTCGCCCTTTAGCAGGTTGGGCATCATCGATTCGCTGGGAATGTAGAAGGGCTTGGCGACGAAGCTGTGAAACAGCAGCACCGCGATCAGCACCCAGAACAGACCCTTGATCTCGCGCCACAGGGCCGAGCCCTTGTCGGCCGGCGGCGCCTTGTCGTCGGGCGTCGCGGCGGGCGCCTGCGAAGCGGCCTCGGCCTTTTGGACTACGGTCTCGCTCACTCAACTCTCCGAAAGGGGGACGGCCTCGAGGATCACGAAGGCCTGCGCCCAGGGGTGATCGTCGGTCATGGTCAGATGCACATGCATGGCGTGGCCCGCAGGGGTGAGCGCGTCAAGCCGCGCCCGGGCCCCTCCATCCAACTGTAGCGTGGGGGCGCCGCTTGGTCGATTGACGACCCCGATATCCTTCATGAAGACCCCGCGCTTGAAGCCGGTCCCGACCGCCTTGGAGAAGGCTTCCTTGGCGGCGAAGCGCTTGGCCAGCGTGCCCGCGGCGGTGAAGGGGCGGCGCGCGGCCTTGGCCTGCTCGACCTCGGTGAAGACGCGGTTGAGGAAGCGCTCGCCGAAGCGGTCGAGCGAATTCTGGATCCGCTCGATGTTGCAGAGGTCCGAGCCGAGGCCGACGATCAACGCGCGCTGTCCATCAGGTCGCGCATGCGGCGGATGCTGGTTTCGAGGCCGACGAAGATGGCTTCGCCGATCAGGAAATGGCCGATGTTGAGCTCGGCGAGCTGCGGGATGGCGGCGACGGGGACGACGTTGGCGAAGGTCAGGCCATGGCCGGCATGGGGCTCGATCCCGTTCTTGGCGGCAAGCGCGGCGGCGTCGGCGAGGCGCTTCAGTTCGGCTTCGCGGCCGTCCTCGGGGAGATGGGCGTAGCGGCCGGTGTGAAGCTCGACCACCGGCGCGCCGAGCGAAGCGGCGGCGTCGATCTGCGCCGCCTCGGGTTCGATGAAGAGCGAGACGCGGATGCCCGCGGCGCCGAGCTCGTCGCAGAAACGGGCGAGGTGGTCGCGCTTGCCGGCGGCGTCGAGCCCGCCCTCGGTGGTCCGTTCCTCGCGCTTCTCGGGGACGATGCAGGCGGCGTGGGGGCGGGTCTGGAGCGCGATCCGGAGCATCTCCTCGGTCGCGGCCATCTCGAGGTTGAGAGGGAGGGCGATCTCGTTCTTGAGGCGGACGAGGTCGTCGTCGCGGATGTGGCGGCGGTCCTCGCGGAGGTGGGCGGTGATGCCCTGCGCGCCGGCCGCCTCGGCGATGTGCGCGGCGCGGACCGGATCGGGAAAATCGCCGCCGCGGGCGTTCCGGATGGTCGCGACATGGTCGATGTTGACGCCGAGTCGGAGGGGAAAGGTCATCGGCGGTGCATCACTAAAGGTCCCAGGATCCCCCTGCGATTTAGTGACCCCATCCCCCTTCGTACAGGGTCACGGCGAAAGTCACGTACTGTGACCCTGGCTCGCCTCGCCCCGGAGCGCGAGGCAAGCGCCCCCCGGACCGGCATGACAGGCGAAATCCTATTGTTCAATCATGCGGTCGGACAGGCGGCGGCGGAGAGCAGGTCGTAGACGAACCCCTTGCCCTGCCACACCTCGCCGAGCGCGAAATCGTCGCTGCTGCGATTGGTGAAGAGGACCACTGCCACGTCCTTGTCGGGGAGGATGAAGTTGCGCGCCTGCACACCCTGGATCTCGCCGTCGCGCTGGACGATCTGCACGGGGTCGGCGCAGCCCTCGAGCTTGCCGGGGAAGACCCATTGGCCGAGCGCCTGATAGCTGCGACCGCCCTCCGCAGTCCACATCAGCGCGCGGGCGGCGGGCGAAAGGAGCTTGCCGGTCATCAGCTGGCGGTCAAAGCGAAAGACGTCACGAGCGGTGCCGATCAGGCCGCCCGAGGTCGAGAAGGTATCGAGCCGGAAGCGCGGTTCGGGCTTGCCGGCGACGAAGCCGGGGACGCCGAGCTCGCCCGGCCGCGCCATGGTCATGCCCGCGGGCCAGCCCCGCCACCCTTGTGGGTCGGCGAGCAGGTTGCGACCCATGACCGCGCCGCCAAGGACGAGATAATCGCAATTGTTGTAGGCGAAGTCGGCGCCGGGTTTGCCGGGCCGCGACGAGCAATGGGCGATCGCCTGGGTGAGCGGCTGGTTGTAGAAAGCCGGCACACCCGCGGCATCCTTGGGCGTTTCGTCGGGGTTGGGAAGACCGCTGCGGTGGGTCAGCAGCATTCGCCAGGTGACGTCGCCGAGCCCGTCGATCGGAGTATCGAGCGACCCGGGCACGCGACCTTCTTCCATGGCCTTGAGGAAGAGCGTGGCCGTGACCTGCTTGGTGATCGAGGCGAGGCGCCAGTGCGCGCCGACCTGGTGCTTCGCTTTGCCGCTCGGTGCAACGGCGCCATAGGCATTGTTGAGGACAATCTTGTCGCCCTTGCCGATCAGGATCTCGCCGGCAAAGCCGCTGTCGGCGGCAATCTTGTCGACAGTCGCGCCGAGCGGAGCGGCGGCAAGCGCAGCGGCGGCGGCGAGGGGCATGATCACGCGGCGCGGCTGCCGGGCTTGATCGCGGGGATGGCGGCGAGGTCGGGGGGAAGCGCGTCGGCTTCGTAGGTCGGGACGTCGAGGCGGATGAGGGGTGTGAAGGGGACGCCGAGGTCGGCGGTGCCGTTCGATCGGTCGACCAGCGCGGCGGCCGCGATCACCTCGCCGCCGGCCGCCGTGATCGCCCTGATCGCCTCGCGGCTCGAAAGGCCGGTGGTGACGACGTCCTCGACCATCAGGACCCGGGTGCCGGGCTCGAGGCGGAAGCCGCGGCGCAGCTCGAACGTGCCGGTCGGGCGCTCGACGAACATGGCCGGGAGGCCGAGCGCGCGGCCCATTTCGTGGCCGATGATCACCCCGCCCATCGCGGGCGAGACGACCGCCTGCAGTTGGGCACGGAGCGACGGATCGATGCGCTCGGCGAGGGCGGTGGCGAGCCGTTCGGCGCGACGCGGATCCATCAGGACTCGCGCGCACTGGAGGTAGCGCGGGGACCGAAGACCCGAGGAAAGGATGAAATGACCCTCGAGAAGCGCCTCGGCGGCCCGGAACTCGGCCAGAATATCGTTTTCGGTCATTGTTTTGGCCCCTTCCCCCGGCGGATCGGACACCGCTTTTCGGATGGGTTGTTCTATGGCAGCCCGGCGGGCACAGACAAGCGCTTGAGCGTGCGGGAACCCCTGCCTATAAGGCCGCCGATTTCAGGTGGCCCGGCCGGGTCGACCGATGGCTTGAACCTGTGACCGGGGCTGAGATGAACTTGAGAAATTGGTTGATTGCGCTTGCTGCCGCCGGGATGGTTCCCGCGGCCGCCCAGGGACAGACGGCGACGACGGCGGCTCCGCAGGAACAGCAGCAAGCTGCGACCCCGGCCGGCCCGAGCGCCGCCGCCGCCAATCCGGCCGCGACGCCTGCTGCGACCGCGACCGATCCCACCCCGGGTGCGAGCGCCGTTGCGCCCGCCACCGGCGCCGCGCCCGCCTTCCAGCATGCCGCGCCGACCCCCGGCATCGGCGTTCCCGATGGCCGCGCGGGCCTGCAGGACCAGTTCTCGCCGGTCGGCAAGGAGGCCGCCGCCTTCCACAACAACTGGCTGCTCGTGCTGTGCGCGATCATCAGCGCGGTCGTCCTGATCCTGCTGATTTACGTGATCCTGAAGTTCCGCCGCGGCGCGAACCCGGTCCCGAGCCGCACCAGCCACAACACGGTGGTCGAGGTCATCTGGACGCTGGCGCCAGTGCTGATCCTGGTCGCGATCGCGGTTCCGTCGATCCGCCTCATCCGCCACCAGTACAGCCCGCCGCCCGCCGACCTCACGGTCAAGGTGGTCGGCAACCAGTGGTACTGGACCTACCAGTATCCGGACAACGGCGGCTTCGAGATCGTCTCGAACATGCTCCACGAAAAGGGCGAGCAGCCGGCCGGCGCCAAGTTCCGCACCGACGCCGACGGCCCCAAGCTGCTCGCGGTCGACGAGCGGCTGGTGATCCCGGCGGGCAAGGTGGTGAAGTTCATCGTCACCTCGAACGACGTGATCCACAGCTTCGCCATGCCGGCCTTCTGGATCAAGACCGATGCCAACCCGGGCATCCTCAACGAGACCTGGGTCAAGGTCGATCGCCCCGGCGTCTATTTCGGCCAGTGCTCCGAACTGTGCGGCGCGCGCCACGGCTTCATGCCGATCGCGATCGAGGTCGTGACTCCCGAGCGCTACGCGCAGTGGGTCGCCACCAAGGGCGGGACCATGCCGGGCGCGACCCCGGCCGCGGCGCCCGACAGCACCGGCTCGACCACGGTGAGCCCGGCCGCGGTGACCGCCGCGCCGACGCCCGCCGCCGCCCCCGCCAATTCTTCCGCCCCCGCTGCGACCCCCGCGGCCGGCGCGGCCAACTAATCTTCGAGAAGCGGACCCAAGATGGCCACCACCGCCGACACGCTGAAGCTGACCCCGACCGAGGGGCACCACGCGCACGACCATGCCCATGACGACCATGGCCACCCGGGCTTCTTCGCCCGCTGGTTCATGTCGACCAACCACAAGGACATCGGCACGCTCTACCTCATCTTCGCGATCATCGCGGGGATCGTGGGCGGCGCGCTGTCGGGCATCATGCGCGCCGAGCTCGCCGAGCCGGGCATCCAGATCCTGACCAAGGCCTGGCCGATCGGCGCGGGCAGCGCCAACATCGACGAGGCCTATCACCACTGGAACGTGCTGATCACCGGCCACGGCCTGATCATGGTCTTCTTCATGGTCATGCCGGCGCTGATCGGCGGCTTCGCCAATTGGTTCGTGCCGATCATGATCGGCGCGCCGGACATGGCGTTCCCGCGCATGAACAACGTCAGCTTCTGGCTGACGGTGGCGGGCTTCTGCAGCCTCATCCTCTCGACCTTCACCAGCGGCGGCACCGGCATTGGCGCGGGCACCGGCTGGACGGTCTATGCCCCGCTCTCGACCAGCGGCTCGGCCGGGCCGGCGGTCGATTACGCCATCTTCGCGCTCCACCTCGCCGGTGCGGGCTCGATCCTTGGCGCGATCAACTTCATCACCACCATCTTCAACATGCGCGCGCCGGGCATGACCCTGCACAAGATGCCGCTGTTCGTGTGGTCGATCCTGGTCACCGCCTTCCTGCTGCTGCTGGCGCTGCCGGTGCTCGCGGGCGCGATCACCATGCTGCTGACCGACCGCAACTTCGGCACGGCCTTCTTCGACGCGAGCGGCGGCGGCGACCCGCTGCTCTACCAGCACCTGTTCTGGTTCTTCGGCCACCCCGAAGTGTACATCATGATCCTGCCGGCGTTCGGCATCGTCAGCCAGATCATCGCCACCTTCAGCCGCAAGCCCGTCTTCGGCTATCTCGGCATGGCCTACGCCATGGTCGCGATCGGCGTGGTCGGGTTCGTCGTCTGGGCGCACCACATGTTCACCGTCGGCCTCGACGTGAACGTGAAGATGTACTTCACCGCCGCGACCATGATCATCGCGGTCCCGACCGGCGTGAAGATCTTCAGCTGGATCGCGACCATGTGGGGCGGGTCGATCACCTTCCCGACCCCGATGCTGTTTGCGATCGGATTCATCTTCCTGTTCACCGTCGGCGGCGTGACCGGCGTCGTGCTCGCCAACGGCGGCGTCGACACCTACATGCACGACACCTATTACGTGGTGGCGCACTTCCACTACGTGCTCTCGCTCGGTGCCGTGTTCGGCCTGTTCGCGGGCTTCTACTACTGGTTCCCGAAGATGAGCGGGAAGATGTACAACGAGCCGCTCGGTAAGCTGCACTTCTTCGTCATGTTCGTCGGCGTGAACCTGATCTTCTTCCCGCAGCACTTCCTCGGCCTCGACGGCATGCCGCGGCGTATCCCGGACTACACCCCGGCGTTCGCCTACTGGAACTACGTCTCGTCGATCGGTTACCTCGTGACCGTGGCCTCGATGGCGGTGTTCTTCGGCAACATCATCTGGTCGCTGATCGGCGGCAAGAAGGCGCCGGACAATCCCTGGGGCGAAGGTGCGACGACGCTCGAGTGGACCCTCCCGAGCCCGCCGCCGTTCCACCAGTTCGAGACCCTGCCGAAGATCGACTGAGGCAGTCCGGACCCGAACAAGAGAAAGGCCCGTCCCGCGCGATGCGGGGCCGGCCTTTCTCGTTTCAGGCGACGGCGGTCAGAGGCTGCGCTTGAGCGCGGCGAGGCAATCGGGGTCGAGCGCGGTGCCGGCGGCGGCGTCCATCGTGGCGAGCGCCTCGTCGACCGACATCGCCGCGCGATAGGGGCGGTCCGAGGTCAGCGCGTCATAATAGTCGCAGGTGGTGATGATCCGGGTCTCGCGGCCGATCGCGGCGGCGGGAAGGGCGAGGGGATAGCCGGTGCCGTCGAGCCGCTCATGGTGGGCGGCGGCGATGTCGGCGATGTCGGCGAGCGCGCCGATCCGGCCGAGGATGGCGCGAGTGTGGGTGGCATGCGTGCGCATCTCCTGCCACTCGCGTTCGTCGAGACCGGCGGGCTTTTCGAGAATCGCGCTCGAGACGCCCAGCTTGCCGACATCGTGGAGAACCGCGGCGCGGCGCAGCCAGCGCGCGCGGTCGGAATCGAGACCGAAGGCGCGGGCCATCCGCCCGGACAGGTCGCCGACGCGCTGCGAATGTCCGGCGGTAAACGGGCTCTTGGCGTCGATCACCTGGCCGAAGGCGTCGGCGATGGCGTCGAGATAATCCTCACCCAAGCGCTCTGTGTCGTCCATGGGCGCGAGGCGGACGACCCGGCCTTCGAGCGTCGGCGAGCCGAGGTTGGTCCAGAAGGTCGGGCTCAGCGCGGCTTCCTCGAGCGCGCGGACGAGGTCGGGATCGAACCAGATGCCGCTGCGGCGGCGGGCCTCGTCGAGTGCGGCCTCGGGCCCAGCATGGCCGTGAAAGACGTCGACCACCTGCGCGAGGAGCGCGATGCGCGACACGAGCGGGATCGCGAAGCCCTGGAGCCGGCCCGGGCGGCCCGAGCCGTCCCAATGCTCGTCGAGACGGTAGATGCCCTCGCATACCACTGGCGAGAAGCGCAGCGTGCGGGCGATGTCGGCGCCGCGGGTGCAACGCGAGACGATCAGCTCCTGCGCAATCTCGTCGCCGTTCCTCAGGATGTTGCCGATCGCCGACAGGCGGCGACCGAGCGGCTTTCCGCGGGCGGTCTTGCTGAAGACGAAGTGCAGGGTGGCGGCGAGGCTGGTCCCGACGGTCTTGTAGCCCTGCTTGAAGGCGCGATCGTCGGCTTCGTAGAGCTCGCAGATGCGCGCCGCGTTGCTGCTGCAGCCAAGGTCCTTGAGGAGCAGGGTGTAGTAGAGGTCGCCGAGGTCGCGCCTGGGGAGGCCGAGGGCCCGGCCGACCTGCATCCCGATCCAGCAGGCGCGGATGCAATGGCCGGCGGGCTGGCCTTCGGTGAGGTCGAGGGCATAGCTGAAGGCGGCAATGATCTCGGCGCGGGTGGCCATGGGGACGCTGATCGATCGATGAAACATGCAGCCCGTTTAGCTGCTCCAGGTTAACGTCAGTCCCAGCGGTTAGGGTTAAGGACGCCCTTGGCCCGAGCAGTCCCGCTCGCTATCCTGCTGAAAGATGGAAGCCTCGGGCGACTATTATGCGACCCTCGGGGTCGAGCGCGGTGCCGACGATGCCGCGATCCGTCTCGCCTATCGCACGCTGATGCGGCGCTATCATCCCGACATCAACCGGTCGGACGATGCGGCGATCCAGGCGCAGGCGATCAACGAGGCCTATGCCTGCCTCAAGGACCCGGACACGCGGGCGGCCTATGACCGGCAACGGGCGTCGCCCAAGCCCGGGCCGATCTTCACCGGACCCGACCAGAGCTATCGGCGCCCGCGGCCGCGCGCGACGCACTGGCAGCCGCCGCGGCCCTATGAAGTCGAGGTCGAGCCGCCCTCGCGCAAGGCGAAGGTCGTCATTCTCGGGCTGGCGGCGCTGGTGACGATCTTCTTCTTCACCTTCACCTCGATCACCCCGCCGCCCGAGCCGGTGCCGGCCCGAACGGCGCAGGCGGGCCAGACGATGGTCGACCCGACGCGCGAGCCCGGGTGCCGCTATGCCGACGGTCCGTGCACGGTGATCGGCGCGGACGGCAAGGCGCCCGCACCCGCGCGCTAGCCGGCGACCCGCTTGGCCGCGGTGATCTTGATTCCCGGCGAGAGCATCTGCCCCTTCATTGCGCCGAGGCCCTTTTCGGGATCGGTGGGCGAGGCGAAGATCGCCTTCACCACGTCCATGCCCTCGACCACATGGCCGAAGGGCGCGAAATCGTCGCCGAAGGGGATGGCGCCGATCGTGATGAAGAAGTCGCTCTTCGCGGTGCCCGGCCCGGCATTGGCCATGAGGATGGTGCCGGGCTCGTGTCGGATCCCGGTCTTGCTCGCCGGCTCGTGGGCAATCGCCGGGTAGAGCAACTTGGCGTCCCTGGTGATGCCGCCCTGGATGAGGCCATTGTCCTTCCCGTAGGGCATGGCGCGGTAGAAGGTGATTCCGTCGAAGCGCCCGGCATCGATGTAGCGGAGGAAATTGGCGGTCGTGACCGGCGCTCGGCCGCGGTCGAGATCGAGGACGATTCGCCCCTTTTCGGTGTCGAGCGCGACGCGGACGAGGTCTTCCTTGGCGGGAGCCTGGGCGGCGGGAGCGGCGGCGCTCGGCAGGGTCGCCTGAGCAACGCCGGCGGCGAGCGCCAAGCTGCTGATCGCAATCAATAATCCATTGGTCATGCAACGACCTTATGCCGCCTTTCGCTGCCACGTAAAGCGGACTATAGGGCGCCCATCCATGAGCATTGCCGTCCCCACCCGCGACCTTCCGGCCGACTGGCGCGACCTGTTCGCGCTGACCAAGCCCCGGGTCATGACCCTGGTGGTCTTCACCGGTCTCGCCGGCCTGCTGGCCGCGCCCGGGACCATGCACCCCGTGCTGGCCTTCACCGCGATCCTGTGCATCGCGCTCGGCGCGGGCGGGGCGGGCGCGCTCAACATGTGGTACGAGGCCGACCTCGACGCCAAGATGAAGCGGACCGCCGGGCGGCCGCTTCCCGGCGGTCGGCTCGACCCGCAGACCGCCTTCCAGTTTGCGGTGGGCCTGAGCGCGGGCAGCGTCGTCCTGATGGACCTTGCCGCCAATCATCTCGCGGCGGCGATCCTCGCCTTCTCCATCTTCTTCTACGTCGGCATCTACACCGTCTGGCTCAAGCGCCGGACGCCGCAGAACATCGTCATCGGCGGCGCTGCGGGCGCCTTCCCGCCGCTGATCGGCTGGGTTGCCGCGACCGGCAAGATCGAGCTGCTGCCGGTGCTGCTGTTCCTCAACATCTTCCTGTGGACCCCGCCGCACTTCTGGGCGCTGTCGCTGTTTGTGAAGACCGATTACGCCAACGCCGGCGTGCCCATGCTCCCGGTGGTGGCGGGCATCGAGACCACGCGGCGGCAAATCGCGCTTTATTCGGTGCCGATGGCGGCGGTCGCGATCGCGCCGTGGCCGCTCGGCCTGACCGGGCCCATCTACGGGGTCGTGGCGAGCGTGCTCAGCGTCTACTTCCTGTTCCTGAGCCTGCGGGTGCTGGCCAACAAGGCGACCGAAGCGGCGGGCATGGGACCGGAGAAGGCGTTGTTCAAATTCTCGATCGTCTATCAGTTCGCGGTGTTCGGCGCGCTGGTCGTGGACCGCTTCCTGTGAGCCTGCCCGAGGACGAAGTGGTCCGCGCGCGGCAGCGCAAGGCGGCCAAGACCACCGCGATGCTCCTGTTCGCTTTCATCGCGCTGACCTTCTTCATCACCATCGCCAAGATGACGGTGAATCGGTGACCAGCGCGGCGGCGCCCGATCTCGCCCGCCGCAACCGGACGGTCGCGCTGCGGGCGGTCGCCTTCGTGCTATTCATGCTCGGCCTCGCCTATGCGAGCGTGCCGCTGTACCGGATCTTCTGCCAGGCGACGGGCTTCGGGGGTACGCCGATGCGGGCCGATGCGGCTCCCGGCGCGCAGGCCGCGCTGGCTCCGGTCGGGGTCCGCTTCGATGCCAATGTCTCGCCGGCCATGCCGTGGGAATTCAAGCCCGAGACGCGGCTGACCAAGGTCGTACCGGGCGAGCGGATCGTGACCTATTACAGCGCCAAGAATCTGACCGCGCGCGAGACCACGGGGACTGCGAGCTTCAACGTCTCGCCCGAGATCGCCGGCCAATACTTCAGCAAGCTCGAATGCTTCTGCTTCACCGAGCAGACGCTGCACGGCGGCCAGAAAGTGCAGATGCCCGTGGTGTTCTTCGTCGATCCGAAGATCCGCACCGACCCCGCCACGGCGCACATTGACGAGATCACGCTGTCCTACACTTTTTATCCGGTGGAAAAGCGCGCCGAGGCTCGCTAGAGCGCGGGCGCAGTTTTCACGATTTCGAGCTTTCGAGGACCCATGGCCGCGACGCGCAACCATCCGTATCACATCCTGCCCCCGAGCCTGTGGCCCCTGATCGGTGCCTTCTCGGGGCTCGCGCTGACCGCAGGCGGCGTGCTCACGATGCACGACAATCCCTACGGCAAGTTCGTTCTGCTGCTCGGCGCGGCGGGCGTGCTGCTGACGATGTTCAGCTGGTGGCGCGACGTGGTGCACGAGAGCCATGCCGGCGATCACACCCCGATCGTGCAGCTCCACCTGCGCTACGGAATGATCCTGTTCATCGCCTCGGAAGTGATGTTCTTCCTCGCCTGGTTCTGGGCCTTCTTCGACAACGCGCTCTTCCCGAGCGCGGTCGACGCTGTCGGCGGGGTCTGGCCGCCCAAGGACATGGCGGTCATCAACCCGCTCGGCTTCCCGCTCCTGAACACGCTGATCCTGCTCTGTTCGGGCACCACGGTCACCTGGGCGCACCACAGCCTGATCAACAATGATCGCAAGGGCCTCGAGACCGGCCTCCTGCTGACGATCATCCTCGGGGCGATCTTCAGCGCGATCCAGGCCTATGAATATGCCCACGCGCCGTTCGGCTTCACCACCACCAGCGGCGGCAACGTCTACGGCTCGACCTTCATGATGGCGACCGGTTTCCACGGCGCGCACGTCCTGATCGGGACCATCTTCCTGATCGTCTGCTACATCCGCGCCAAGAAGGGCGATTTCACCCCCGAGAAGCATTTCGGCTTCGAGGCAGCGGCCTGGTACTGGCACTTCGTCGACGTCGTCTGGCTGTTCCTGTTCGTTTCCATCTACCTGTGGGGCGGCTGGGGCGCCGAGTGGCACGGCTGATTTCGAACACGGGACCGGCGGGCGATGTGCTCGCCGGTCGCTGCCCCCAATGTCACGAGGGCCGGCTGTTCGCCGGCCCTGTTCGTTTTCGCGCCCGCTGCGAGCGCTGCGGGCTCGACTTCGCGCAGTTCAACGTCGGCGACGGGCCGGCGGCCTTCCTCATTCTCATCGTCGGCGCGCTGCTGGTGATCGGCGCGGTCTGGCTCGACGCCGCGCTCGAGCCCGCCTGGTGGGTCCATCTCGTCTGGCTCCCGCTGGGGCTCGGGCTGACGCTCGGCGGGCTGCGGCTGGCCAAGGGGTGGCTGCTCGGTGCGGAATATCGCAATGCCGCGCATGAAGGGCGGCTGGTCCAATGAGGCGCGTTCCGGTGTTCGCGACGATCGTCGTCCTGGCGGCGGTGGCGGTGATGATCGCGCTCGGCTTGTGGCAGCGAGACCGCGGGCAAGAGAAGGAGGCGCTGATCGCCCGCTTCGCGCGCAACGTCGATGCGCCGCAGCTTACGCTCGCGCGCGGCACCGATCTTTCGCTCAACCAGCTGCGGCCCGTTCGCCTCGACTGTGAGGATGCCGCGACGCCCGATCTCGCGGGGGCGGGCAAATATGGCTTCCGGGTGATCGCCCAATGCCGGCGCTCGTCGCTCGGCGAGCCGATCGCGGTGCAGCTCGGGACCCAGGCACGCCCCGGAGCACTGCCGGCGTGGAAGGGCGGGCTCGTCACGGGATATCTGTCGACCGCGCCCGACAGCCGCTCGCTCCTCCGGCTGCTGAGCGATCACCGCCCGGCCCCGGCGATGGTGGTGGCCGATCCGCCGCTGGCCGGCCTGTCGGCCAATCCGGGGCCGGACCTGTCGGAAATCCCCAACAATCATCGCAGCTACATGGTGCAGTGGTTCGCCTTCGCGGCCATCGCACTCATCATTTACGGCGTCGCGCTGCGTGCCCGGTGGCGCAAGGCATGAGCGCGGTCAGCCAGCTCGGCAATGGCCTGACGGTCATCACCCGGGCGATGCCGGGGCTCGAGACCGCGAGCATCGCGCTGTTCGCGGACGTCGGTTCGCGGCACGAGGAGGCGCGGCTGAACGGGCTTGCACACCTGTTCGAGCATATGGTGTTCAAGGGCGCCGGCGGCCGCTCGGCGCGGGCACTGAGCGAGGCGATCGAGGACGTCGGCGGCGAGCTCAACGCCTGCACCGAGCGCGACGGGACGAGCTTCACCGCGGCGGTGCTGGGCGAGCATGTCGCGCTTGGCGTCGAACTGCTCGGGGCGCTGATCGCCAGGCCGCATTTCGACGCGGACGATCTCGTGCGCGAAGCCGAGGTGGTGCTGCAGGAACTGGCCGAGGCGGAGGACACGCCGTCGGACATCATCTTCGATCAATTGTGGAGCGCGGCCTTTGCCGACCAGCCGCTCGGGCGCTCGATCCTCGGCAGCGAGGAGAGCGTGCGCGGGATCGGTGTCGCGGACCTCTTCGGCTGGCGCGACACGCATTATCGCGGCGGCTCGATGGTGCTGTCGGCGGCGGGCGCGGTCGAGCATGAGGCGGTGGTTGCCCTGGCGGAGCGGCATTTCGGCGGGCTTGCCGGCGGGACCGCGCCCAAGCCCGTGGCGGGGCGGTTCACGGGCCACCGGCGGCGCGGGCGGGCCAAGGCGGACCAGGCACAGCTGACGCTCGGCCATGCGGGCCCCGGGATCCACGGCGAGGAGTATCTGGCCGCGCGGCTGTTCGCCGACGTGGCCGGCGGCGGGACCTCGTCGCGATTGTTCCAGGCGGTGCGCGAGGAGCGGGGGTTGGCCTATACGGTGAGCGCGGGGCTTCACCCGCATGACGAGATCGGGCTCCTCCATGTCCATGCCGCGACGGCGCGCGAGCAAGGCCGGTCGGCGCAGGCGCTGATCGCGGACACGCTGGCCGAAACGGCGGCGGGGCTCGAACAGCGCGAACTCGACCGGGCGCGGATCCAGGTGCGTGCCGGGCAGGCGATGGCGCTCGAGACGCCGTGGGGGCAGGCGGCGCAGGCGGCGCGGCAGTGGCTGACCCACGGGCGGCTGATCCCGCGCGCCGAACTGCTGGCAAAGCTCGACGCGCTCGATGTCGACCGGGTCCGTGCGGCGGGCTCGGCGATGCTGGCGAGCGGACCGGCCGAAGCGACGCTCGGGCTTCCGGCGGCGAGGGCGGCATGAGCGGACTCCTAACCATCGTCGCCGAACCCTGGGCCGACTGGGGCCTCGTCGACAGCGGCAATGGCGCCAAGCTCGAGCGCTACGGGCGGTTCACCGTCGCTCGGCCCGAGCCGCAGGCGATGTGGGCGCCGGCGAACGAGCAGTGGGATCCCGATGCGACGTTCGTTCCCGGCAGCGACGAGGATGGCGGCGGACGCTGGGTCCAGCACCGGGTGGTGCCGGGTGGCTGGAACCTGAAGCGCGACGGGGTACGGTTCGAGGCGAGCCTGACCAATTTCCGGCATCTCGCCTTCTTCCCCGACATGGCGCCGCAATGGGACTGGATGCGGGCGCGCGCCGATGGCGCCGAGGTGATGAACCTGTTCGGCTATACCGGGGTGGGGACGCTCCTGTTGAGCGAGGCGGGGGCGCGGCTGACCCATGTCGACGCGTCCAAGAAGAGCGTGGAGCAGGGCAAGGAAAATGCCGCGCTGTCAGGGCTGTCCGACCGGCCGATCCGCTGGATGATCGACGATGCCGCCAAATTCACCGCACGCGAGGTGCGGCGTGGGCGGCGCTACGACGGGATCCTCCTCGATCCGCCCAAATTCGGGCGTGGCCCGACGGGGGAAGTGTGGCGGCTCGAGGAGCAGCTCGCCGGACTGATCGAGGACTGCGGGCGGCTGCTCGACGAGAACAGCCGGTTCCTTGTGCTCACGGTCTATGCGGTGCGAATGAGTGCGATCAGCCTCGGCGTGCTCCTGAACCAGAAGCTCGCGCATCTCGGCGGACGGGTCGAGGTCGGCGAGATGGCGATGCGCGAGGAAGCGCGCGGGCTGCTGCTACCGACCGCGTTGTTCGCACGCTGGGTGAAGGACTAGGTCCGGGCCGCGCGCATGGCGGCGCCCGCGACAAAGGGCGCGCCGATCACCAGGAACAGGCTGACCGCGGCTTCGAGCTGGAGTGCGCCCGCGCGTGGATCGCCGGCCGCGCTGGCAGCGAAGATCAGCAGGGGAATGGCGAGCGGGAGGAGGAGAAGGCCGCCGAGTGCGGAGGCCTGACGAAGGCCGGCGGTGAGGCTGGCGACCGCGATCGCGAGCGCGGCGAGGCCCGGGGTCCCGATCGCGAGCGTGACGAGCGTCCGTGTGAGCGCCTCGGCGGGTAGTCCGAGCAGGACCGATCCCGGAACGGCGGCCAGCAGCAGTGGCGGGCCGAAACTCAGCCAGTGGGCGAGCACCTTCGCCAGCGCGACTTCCTCCATGCTGAGGCCGCGCAAGGCCAGCTGGTCGAGGTGGCCAGAGGCGCGGTCAGGCTCGACCAGCCGCTCGACCGGCAGCAGCGCGGCGGTGAGCGCGGCGACCCACATCAGGCCGGGGCCGACGCGCGCGAGGAGCCTGGCGTCGGGGCCGACCGCGAAGGGAACGAGCGCGGCGACGAGCAGGAAGAAGATGATCGGCAGGAGCGCGCTCCCGCCGAGCGCACGGCGAAGATCGCGAGCGACGAGCCGGCGGATCACGGCCGTAGCTCCAGCGTCCGCCAGTCGGCGCCGGGAAGTGGCTGGTGCGAGGCGGCGAGGATCGCGCCGCCGCCGGACAGATGGCCCGCGATCAGACCCGAAAGGCGCTCGACCGAGGCGGTGTCGAGGCCGTTGGCGGGCTCGTCGAGCAGCCACAATGGCGCGCCCACGACCTGGACCCGGGCAAGGGCCGCACGGCGGAGCTGGCCGGTCGAGAGGAAGCGGACGGGGACCTCGGCGATCCCGCCCAAGCCGACCGCGTCGAGCGCCTGCGCGGGGGTCGGTGCGCTCGGCACCGCCCAGAAGGCGAGCGAGCGCTCGAGGGCAAGCTCGGGATCGAGCGCTGGGCGCTCGTCGGCCAGCGCGCCGGGCGCGGCGGTGACCCGGCCGGCGAGCGGACGGAGGAGGCCGGCGGCGAGGCGCAGGAGGCTCGACTTGCCGGTGCCGTTGGGGCCGGTGACGAGCATCGCCTCGCCGGGCGCCAGGGCCAGCGACAGGCTTTCGAACAGCAGCCGCCCGCCACGCCAGCAGGCGACGTCCTCGAGGACGAGCAGGCTCATTCGCCCGCCGCTTCCTCGAGCCCGTGGATGTCGTCGTCCGACAGGCCGAAATGATGCCCGATCTCGTGGATCACGACATGGGCGACGAGATGCTCGAGCGTTTCCTCGCTTTCGCACCATTCGAGCAGGATCGGCGCGCGATAGAGGAAAACCTGGTCGGGGAGCCGGCCGCTGTCGTCGACGCTGCGCTCGGTCAGTGGGCGGCCGACATAGAGGCCGGTGAGCTCATAGGGATCGTCCATCCCCATTTCGGTGAGCGTCTCTTCGTCGGCGAACTCCTCGACCAGCAGCACGACCTCGCGCGCGGTGGCGGCGAAGGGCTCGGGCAGGCGGGCGAGCGCGGCGGCGGCGAGCGCCTCGATCTCGGACAGGGACGGGGCAGGACCGAAGGGACGCATCGTCCGCGGGTGTAACGATCCGCGGCGCGAACCCCAAGCGGGTTGTGGGCCAGCCCGCCAACCCCTAAGAGCGCCGCCATCCAGGCACGAAGAACAAGTGCGGAGCGGTGGCCGAGTGGTCGAAGGCGCTCGCCTGGAAAGTGAGTATACGGCAAAACCGTATCGAGGGTTCGAATCCCTCTCGCTCCGCCACTTCTTCAGCTGAAGCGAAGCGCTTGTGCTCGCGGCCTCCACGAACGGGATGGCAGTGGGCGGCCTCGTTGATCTGGAACCTTGGCCGACGACTTCCCAGCGGGGACATCCTCACGATCAACTGGCATGGCCTCAAGGCCCGCGTCGTGGCTTTCTCTTCGCCCCATGCGCCGAAACGTCGTCCCGACAACTTTCAAGCCTGAGGTGATCGTGATGAAGTGACAAAGCAATGCAGATTCATGGCAACATGATGGACGCCTGCACCAAGACACGCGATCTCCGTCGTCATGTATCTCTTTTATTGATGACTGTTCGACCGGCGTTTAATTGCCGTTTAGACCCATCATGGTTCGTCATCAAAGCCATCTTGGAACGCCATCTTGGCGTTTGCGGTGAGTATAGCGCTCCCCTTATTGGGGGAGTTGTCGGCCTTGTTGCGTATTTCTGGTTCATCCACGGGCATTGCGGGGACGCTGCGGAGCGTCCGAGCCGACCGTCCAGATACGCCGGTTGCAGCCTCCGGTCGACGCGGCGCGGGGGCGACGAACATCGATACGCTCCGCGGTCTCGCCTGCCTGTTCCTGGTCGGTTACCACGCCGCGCTCGGTGCGACGCAGCACCTCGACACGCAGAGCGCGGGCCTCGCCTTGTTCAACGAGGTCTTCGCGCTGGTCCGGATGCCGCTGTTCAGTTTCCTGTCGGGCTATGTCTACGCCTACCGCCGCGCCACTCCCGGCAATCTTCCCCGATTCACGGCGGCAAAGATCCGGCGTCTCCTCATCCCGTTCGTGACAATGACCATCGTCTTTCTGGCGATCAGGACGATCGTGCCGGGGATGGCCGGGCCGACGATCGCCGATGCCCCGCATGCGCTGATCTTCGGCTATTCGCAGCTATGGTTCCTTCAGTCGATCATGGTCGTGTTCGTGATCGTCGCGGTCACCGAATGTCTCCTTTGGCGCAAGCCGCAACTCGCCGTCGCGGTGATCATGGCGACAAGCCTCATCCTCTATTTCACGCCGATCCGGGACATTCAGACCTTTTCCCTTGGGCAGGCTTTCTATCTCTTGCCGTTCTTCGCCTTCGGGGTGGTGATCAACAGCTTCGGCAAGGAAGTCGCCCGTCTCCAGCGACTGCTCGTCCCGGTCAGCGCGGGCCTGTTTGCGATCCTCCTCTGGGCAGCGGTGCGGGAGATTTCGGCCACCAGTGCGATTTCGCGGTTCGGCGTGACCGGCCTCGGGGTCGGGCTGACCAGCCTCTACCTCCTGCAGGTCGCAATGCCGCGGTCGAGGGCACTTTCGGCCGTCGGCTCCTATTCCTTCACGATCTTCCTGCTGCATTCGATCTTCATCGCGGTCGTGGTGCGCGTGGGGCCGGCCGATCTCTGGAGTCTCCTCCCGATCGTCTTCGTGGTGGCCCTGGCGGGTCCCGTGCTGATCGAGCTTCTGGTCCATCGCTTCGCCCCCGAGGCGGCGTGGGTGCTGGGGCAGCGCCAGCCAGCGACGCGGCGCGACCCGGCTATTGCACTCGCTCACACCTGAGCGAAAAGCCGTAGCCGAGGCGGGCGGACCAATGGCTCGCGCACGCCGAAAGGCCTTTTCGGGTTGCGCATGACGGCCCGGCATGGAAACGCGGGGCGACCGTCAACGGGGAACCGCCGCGCGCCATGAAGACAAACGACGAGAGTATCTCCGCCGCCCGGGCCTCGCTCGGCACATTTGTCGGGGTGCTTGCGGCGCTGGCCTTCTTCATCGCGACCGGGGTCATCACCTATCTCAACATCCAGGCGGTGCGGTCGGAGACCAACCGGGTCACCGCGACCCACGAGGTGATCACCAGCCTGGGTGACCTGCTGTCGGCGATGCAGGATGCGGAAACGGGGCAGCGCGGGTTCCTGCTGACCGGCAACCAGGCCTATCTCCAGCCCTATCGCGATGCCGAGGCCCGGAGCCAGGCGACGCTGGCCAATCTCGACCGCCTGACCCACAATGATTCCGCGCAGCAGGCGAGCCTGCGCGCGTTGCGGCCGCAGATCGCGACCAAGTTCCGGAGCCTCGCGACATCGATCAGGCTGCGCCAGAGCGACGGGCTCGCGGGGACTCTCGCGGCGGTCAACCCCGACCGCGACAAGAGCGAGATGGACGCGGTTCGGGCACGGATCGCGCAGATGCGCTCGGACGAGCGACAGAGCCGCGTGGCGCGGCTGGAAGCGCGCGATGCGGCCTTCCGGACGGCGACCCTCAGCGCGATCATGGCCGCGCTCCTCGGCATGGCGCTGACGATCGCCATCGGCTTCCTCACCCATCGCTCCACCGTGGCGCGCCGCCGCCAGCTCTGGCTGCAGACGGGCGAGGCCGAGCTCGGCCAGGCGATGCTCGGCGACAAGAATGTCGCGGAGCTGAGCGGCGACATCGTCGATTACCTGACAGGCTATACGGGCGCGCAGGCGACGGTCCTGTTCAAGGGCGAGCATGGCGTGTTCGAGCGGATGGCGATGCTCGGCGTGCCGGGCGACGCCAATGTCCCGCAGCGCTTCAAGCTGCGCGAGGGGCTGCTCGGGCGGGTCGCCGAATCGGGCAAGCCGATGGTCATCGACGACATTCCCGACAGCTATATCTCGATCGGGTCGGCGCTCGGCCAGGATCGCCCGCGTCACCTCGTCATCGCTCCGCTCAAGGCCGACGGCCTCGTCAATGCGGTGATCGAGCTCGGTTTCCTCCAGCCGGTCGATGGGCAGGTGCTCGAACTCCTCGACCAGGTGGCGGGCCTTGCCGGGACCGCGCTCCGTTCGGCCAAGTATCGCACCGAGCTCCAGACCCTGCTCGGCGAGACGCAGCGGCAGTCGGAAGAGCTGCAGGTCCAGAGCGAGGAGCTGCGCGTTTCGAACGAGGAGCTTGAGGAACAGAGCCGCGCGCTCAAGGAATCGGCGGTCCGACTGGAACAGCAGCAGGTCGAGCTCGAACAGACCAACTCGCAGCTCGAAGAGCAGGCGCAGCTGCTGGAGCGGCAGCGCGACGACCTCGCGAAGACCGGCGCGGCGATCGAACTCAAGGCGCGCGAGCTCGAGCAGGCGAGCCAGTACAAGTCCGACTTCCTCGCCAACATGAGCCACGAGCTGCGGACGCCGCTTAACTCGCTCCTGATCCTGTCCAAGCTGCTCGGCGACAACCCGACGGGCAACCTGACCGACGAACAGGCGCAGTTCGCCAAGACGATCCAGGCGTCGGGCAACGACCTTCTCAACCTCATCAACGACATCCTCGACCTGTCGAAGATCGAGGCCGGCCATATCGAGGTGCGGCCCGAGGCGGTGGAGATTGCCCGGCTGACCAAGGACCTCCGGCGGACGTTCGACCCGATCGCGGCGGAGCGCGACCTCGAATTCGAGATCGCGGTCGACGAGGACGTACCCGCCGACATCGTGTCGGATCGCCAGCGGCTCGAGCAGATCCTCAAGAACTTGCTCGCCAACGCCTTCAAATTCACGGGCAGCGGCAAGGTGACCCTCGGGATCGCGCGGGCCGGATCCGACCGGGTGGCGCTCACCGTCACCGATACGGGGATCGGGATCGCGCCGGACCAGCAGCAGGCGATCTTCGAAGCCTTCCGGCAGGCCGATGGCTCGATCAACCGCAAGTTCGGCGGCACGGGTCTCGGGCTGTCGATCTCGCGCGAACTCGCGCGGCTGCTCGGCGGCGCGATCACGCTCAAGAGCGAGCCGGGGGTCGGCAGCAGCTTCACCGTCACCATTCCGCTGGAATACGATCCGGGGCTGGTGGCGGCGCGGGCCGAGCCGCGTGCCCTTTCGGCGGCACCCAGGCCCGAGGTGCCGGCCGCCGCGCCAGTCGCCAAGCCGAAGCGCAAGCCCGTGCGGCTGTCGCCGCTCGAGGACGATCGCGACCGGCTGGAAGGAAATCGCCGGGTGCTCCTCATCGTCGAGGACGACCGGACCTTCGCGGGCATCGTGCGCGACATCGCGCGTGAAGCCTCGTTCCAGACGCTCGTCGCCGGCACCGCCGAAGAAGCGCTTGAACTCGCCCGCGAGCACAAGCCGAGCGGGATCGTGCTCGACCTTGGCCTGCCCGACCAGTCGGGCCTGTCGGTGCTCGACCGCCTCAAGCGCGAGGACGAGACCCGGCACATCCCGATCCACGTCATCTCGGCGAGCGATCAGACCCAGACCGCCTTTTCGCTCGGCGCGATGGGCTATCTGGTGAAGCCGGTGAAGCGCGAGGAGCTGGCGCATGCGCTCGAGACTCTCGAAGCACAGCTGACCCGGACGATGCGACGGGTGCTGATCGTCGAGGACGACGACCGCCAGCGCGAGGCGGTCGCCAAGCTGCTCGCCGGGCCCGAGATCGAGACGGTCGGGGTCGGGACCGCGGCCGAGTGCCTGAAGCTGCTGAGCGAAGAGACGTTCGACTGCATGGTGCTCGATCTCTCGCTGCCCGATGCCTCGGGCTATTCGCTGCTCGAGACATTGAGCAAGGACGGCGAACACAGTTTTCCGCCGGTCATCGTCTACACGGGGCACGACCTCAGCCAGGCCGACGAGCAGCGGCTTCGACGCTATTCGAACTCGATCATCATCAAGGGCGCGAAATCACCCGAGCGCCTGCTCGACGAGGTGACCCTGTTCCTCCACCAGGTCGTGTCGGAACTGCCGCCCGAGCAGCAGAAGATGATCCAGCAGGCGCGCAACCGCGATGCCCTGCTGGAAGGGCGGACGATCCTCGTCGTCGAGGACGATGTTCGGAACGTCTATTCGCTGACCAACATTCTCGAGCCGCGCGGGGCCAAGGTCGCGATCGCGCGCAACGGACAGGAAGCGCTCGACGCGCTGGCTCGATCGACGACTGACGGCAATTCGATCGATCTCGTACTGATGGACGTGATGATGCCGGTCATGGACGGGCTCGAGGCCACCCGGCGGATCCGCGACGAGCAGCGCTGGGCCAAGCTGCCGATCATCATGCTGACCGCCAAGGCGATGCCCGACGACCAAGAGAAGTGCCTCGCGGCCGGCGCGAGCGACTACATGGCCAAGCCGCTTGACGTCGACAAACTGCTGTCGCTCGTCCGGGTGTGGATGCCGCGGTGAACACGGAGCCGACCCCGGCGGTCGAGGATATCGAGATCCAGCTACTGCTGGAGGCGCTCGCGCTGCGCTATCATTACGACTTCCGCCATTATGCGCGGGCCTCGATCAAGCGCCGCCTTCGACAGGCGCGCGAGCAGCTCGAGTTTTCGACCTTTTCGGCAATGCAGGATGCGCTGCTGCACAACGAGGGCATGGTCGGGCGCTTGCTCGACTATCTGACCGTGCAGGTCAGCGAGATGTTCCGTGATCCGAGCTACTTCAAGGCGTTGCGCGAGAAGGTCATTCCGCATCTCCGCACCTATCCCTCGCTCAAGATCTGGATTGCCGGGTGCAGCCATGGCGAGGAAGTCTATTCGTTCGCGATCATGCTGCTCGAGGAGGGACTGCTCGACCGGACCATGATATACGCGACCGACATCAACCCGGCCGCGCTCGATGTGGCGAAGAGCGGCGTCTATCCACTCGACCGGATCGCGAGCTTCACCCGCAATCACCAGCAGGCCGGCGGCAGGACCTCGCTCGCCGATTATTACGCCACGGCCTACGGGCGCGCGGTGTTCGACAAGAAGCTGCGTGAGAAGGTCGTGTTCTCCGACCATAGCCTGGTGAGCGACGAGGTCTTCACCGAGTGCCAGCTGGTCTCGTGCCGCAATGTGATGATCTATTTCGACCGACCATTGCAGGATCGCGCGGTCGGACTGTTCCGCGAGTCCCTGACTCGGCGCGGATTTCTTGGGTTGGGCTCGAAGGAGACATTGCGCTTCTCCGACCATGCCGACGCCTTCACCGAGTTCGTCCGCGAAGAGAAGATCTACCAGCGGAGCGACGCGTGACCGCGGCGGTGGTGATCGGGGCGTCGGCGGGCGCGGTGCAGGCGCTGTCCGACATTCTTCCGCGGTTGCCGGCCGAGTTTCCGCTGCCGATCCTGGTCGTCGTCCACGTGCCCTCGGCGCCGTCGGGGCTGACCCAGCTCTTCTCCGCCAAATGCGCGGTCGCGGTGGTCGAACCCGACGACAAGGAGCAGATCCGTCCCGGCACCGTCTATTTCGCGCCGCCCGGCTATCACCTGCTCGTCGAACCGGACGCAAGCATCTCCCTGTCTTCCGACGAGCCCGTGCTCTTCTCGCGTCCGTCGATCGACGTGCTTTTCGAGAGTGCGGCCGACGCCTTCGGTGCGGAGCTCCTCGGGATCGTCCTCACCGGCGCCAACGAGGATGGATCGCGCGGCGCGCTGGCGATCGAGGCGGCTGGAGGGCAAATACTGGTCGAAGACCCCGCGACGGCCTATGCCGCCGCCATGCCGACCGCTGCCCTTGCCCGTTGCGCGACCGCAAGGACCCTGTCGCTCGACGCCATCGCGGACCATCTTCTCGGCTTGGTAGAGCGATGAGCGTTTCGACCATGCCCGTCGACCTTCTGATCGTCGACGACCTCCAGGAAAATCTCGTCGCGCTCGAAGCGCTGCTCAAGGCACCGCACCTCACCTTCCTGCGCGCCCGGTCGGGCGAGGAAGCGCTCGAATTGCTCCTCAAGCACGACATCGCGCTGGCGTTGCTCGATGTGCAGATGCCCGGGATGGACGGATTCGAGCTGGCCGAGTTCATGCGCGGCAACGAGCGCTCGCGCCGGGTCCCGATCATCTTCGTGACTGCCGGCAGCGGCGACGTCCATCGCCGCTTCCGCGGCTACGAGGCGGGCGCGGTCGATTTCATTCAGAAGCCGATCGAGGCCGACATCCTGCGGAGCAAGGTCGGCGTGTTCGTCGACCTTCACCAGCAGCGGCTCGCGCTAGCGCAATCGGCCGACTTGCTCGAGGGGCAGGTCCGGGCGCGAACCGCCGAGCTCGAGCAGGCGATGGAGCGGCTCCGGCAGGAAGTGGCCGAGCGCGAGCGGGCCGAGGCGTCGCTCCGGCAGAGCCAGAAGATGGAAGCGGTCGGACAGCTGACGGGCGGGATCGCGCACGACTTCAACAACATGCTGACCGGCATCATCGGATCGCTCGACATGATGCGCCGCCGGATCGCTGACGGGCAATATGATCGCGTCGATCGCTACCTCGACACCGCGCTGACCTCGGCCGAGCGGGCCGCGTCGCTGACCCACCGCCTGCTCGCCTTCGCGCGCCGGCAACCGCTCGACCCGCGGCCGGTCGCGGTGGCCGAGGTCTTGCACGCGGTGGCGTCGCTCGCCGCGCACGCGCTGCCCGAGAATGTCCGCCTTCGGCTCGATATTGCGGAGGGGCTTCCGCCCGCGCTGGTCGATTCCAATCAACTCGAGAACGCCGTGCTCAACCTTGCGGTCAATGCGCGCGATGCGATGCCCGAGGGCGGCGAGGTGACGATCTCGGCAAGGATGGCCGAGCAAGCCGACGGGCCGCTCGCGCCGGACGGCGGCGAGCTCCTTCTCATCTCGGTCGCCGACACCGGCAGCGGAATGTCGCCCGAGGTGCTCGAAAAAGTGTTCGAACCTTTCTTCACGACCAAGCCGCTGGGGCAGGGGACCGGGCTTGGGCTGTCGATGGTCTATGGCTTCGCCAAGCAAAGCGGCGGCACCGTGCGGATAAACAGCGCGCCGGGCGAAGGCACGCAGGTGTGTCTCTATCTTCCGACCAGCAAGGCCGAGACGGTCGGCGATGTCGAGGATGCCGCCCCCGCAATCCAGGGCTCGGGCGAGCGGGTGCTGGTCGTGGAGGACGAGGAGGCCGTGCGGATGCTGATCCGCGAGGTGCTCAAGGAACTGAACTACGAGCCGATCGAGACCTCGGACCCCGAAGACGCGCTCGCTCGGCTTGGGTCGGACGAGCGCATCGACCTCATGGTCTCCGATATCGGCATGCCGGGGATCAATGGCCGCGAACTCGCCGACCGGGCCCGCCAGCTGCGGCCCGACCTGCCGATCCTGTTCATTACCGGCTATGCCGAACACGCGACGACGCTGACCGATTTCCTCGGTCCCGGCATGTCGCTGATCACCAAGCCCTTCTCGCTCGAGAAGCTGGCCAGCAGTATCGGCGGGCTCGCCGAGGCGGCGCGAAGCTAGGCCGCGACGCCGGCCGGCATCCCGCCGGCGGGGCAATAGCGCGCGAGATACTCGGCGTGCGAAGGCATGCGGTCGATCACGTAGCGGACCGACTTCTCGATCTCGTTGAACTCGCCGCGCAGCTTGTCGGCGGGGATCCGCGCGGCCATCGGATTATGGCCTTCCATCGCGATCCCCTGGCCCATCATCACCGCCGCCCAACTGGTCTCGGTGAAGAGTTCATCCTCCTCGCGGAAGATCTGCCCGTTCAGGCGGAACAGCTCCATCTTCTCGGTCAGCGTGTCGGGGACGGCCATCGTCCGGACGTGATTCCAGAAGTCCGAGTCGGTGCGCGCGGTGGCGTTGTAATGGAGGATCAGGAAGTCGCGGATGCGAAGATATTCCTTGGTCGTCAGGCGATTGAAGGCTTCTTCCTGGACGGGCGTGATGCCCTCCAGCGACAGCAGGGAGATGAGCTTGTTCACGCCGGTGTTGATGAGGTGGATCGAGGTCGACTCGAGCGGCTCCATGAAGCCCGCCGCGAGGCCCAGCGCAACGACGTTGCCGTTCCAGAACTTCTTGCGGCGGCCGGTCGTGAAGCGAAGGAAATTGGGATCGGCCTGCGGCTTGCCCGCGAGGTTGCCGGTCAGCGTCTCGAGCGCGGCGTCGTCGGACAGGTATTCGCTGCAATAGACATGGCCGTTGCCGTTGCGCTGCTGCAGCGGCACGCACCATTGCCAGCCGGCCGAATGGGCGGTGGCGCGGGTGAAGGGCGCGGGCGGCGAGTCGTCCTCGCGCAGGCACGGCAATGCGACCGCGCGATCGCAGGGCAGGTAATGGCGCCAATCCTCGTAGCCGGTCTTCAGCGCCTGCTCGATCAGGAGCCCGCGGAAGCCCGAGCAATCGACGAACAGGTCGCCCGCCACGACCGTGCCGTCCTGCATCGTCACCGACTGGACGAAGCCCGTTTCGCCGTCGAGTGCCGCATCGGCGACCCGGCCCTCGCGCCGCACAACGCCGCGCTTCTCCGCGAGGAGGCGGAGGTATTTGGCGTAGCGGCCGGCGTCGATGTGATAGGCGTAATTGACCGGGGGCAGGTCCTCGCGGCGATAGTCGTCGGTGCGCGCAAACTTGCCGAAATAGGCGGCCATCGTCTCGAGATTGAAGACCTGGATCGGGCGCGGGTCCCCGAGCGATCGCGCCCGGTGCCAATGCTGCTGGAAGCCGACACCGTCGATCGGATAGCCGTAGGCGCCGAACGGGTGGATGTAGCTTTCGCCCTGCTGGCCCCAGTTGACGAACTGGATGCCCAGTTTGAACGTCGCCTGCGTCGCGGCCATCATCTCGCGCTCGTCGATGCCGAGCAACTGATTGAACTCGACGAACGGCGGGATGGTCGCCTCGCCGACGCCGACGGTGCCGATCTCCTCCGATTCGATCAGGGTGATGGCGAGGTCGTTGCCTTCGCGCAGCCGCGACAATGCGGCCGCCGCCATCCACCCGGCCGTGCCGCCGCCAACGATGACGATGTGCCGTATAGCCGCCACTGCCTGTCCCTCCACAATGCGGGATGAAACTCGCCGAGCACAGTGCGCGAGGCAAGATGTGAACGTTCATTATTTTTTGTTGTGAACGTTCACGAGCCAAGTTATCTCTTGGGATAGGTATCGGGGGTAGTGCGCCCCGCGCCGACGCCATCTGGCAGGGGGAGACACACTTTGATTCGTCGTCATCGGAACGGGATTGGTGCAGGCCGGCTCTGCATCCTGACCAGCGCCTCGGCCTTTGCGCTGATGGCCGCGCAGCCCGCGTTCGCGCAGGATGCCGCGCCGGCCAATCCCAAGGCCGGCGACGAGGAAGAGGTCGCCAAGACCCCCGAAAAGGATCCCAACGAGATCGTCGTCACCGGTTTCCGCGCCGCGCTTGGCAGCGCGCAGTCGCGCAAGCGCCGGGCCGACACCGTGGTCGACGTCATCACCGCCGAGGACATTGGCGCGCTTCCCGACCGCTCGGTCGCCGAAGCCCTGCAGCGCGTCCCCGGCATCAACATCGGCCGCTTCGAGAAGAGCAGCGATCCCGACCGCTTCTCGGTCGAAGGAACCGGCGTCATCCTGCGCGGTCTTCCGTTCGTGCGCTCCGAACTCAACGGCCGCGACATCTTCTCGGCCACCGGCGGCCGCGAGCTGAGCTTCAACGACGTCTCGTCCGAGCTGCTTGGCCGAGTCGAGGTGTTCAAGAACGTCACCGCCGACATGGTCGACGGCGGCATCTCGGGCACGGTCAACCTCGTCACCCGCAAGCCGCTCGACCGCAACGGAATCCACGTCGCCGGCTCGATCGAAGCCAATTACGGCGACATGGCCAAGAAGTGGACGCCCGGCGTCTCGATCCTCGGCTCGAACACCGTCGATACGCGGATCGGCCGCTTCGGCCTTCAGGCCGGTTTCACCGATTCGCGCCTCATCTCGCGCACCGATGCCTCGCAGCTCACCGATCCCTGCTATCGTGCGGCGACGCTCGACGGGCCCTGCCTTCGCGTGAACGCGGTCAATTCGGGCGGCATCTTCGGCGATCCCAATTTCACCGAAGCCAACTTCCCGCCGCCCGGCACGGTTGTCGCGCCCAAGGGCGCCGGCGTCCGCACCACCGAGCTCGAGCGCAAGCGTCGCGCCTACAATGCGTCGGTCCAGTGGGAATCGTCCGACGGCAAATTCATCGCCACCGGTGAGTGGCTGCGGTCCAAGACCAGCTTCTTCACCGACGAATATGCGCTGCTCGCCCTGGTCAACGACGACGCGCTCTACCCCGTCCCGCGGGCTGGCAGCACGTGGCAGTTCGACAGCAATGGCGTGTTCCAGAGCGGCATCCTGACGCAGCGCCCCGGCGATGCCTATGCTAACCCGTTCGGCCGCGGCGGCATTCCGCTCGAAAGCCTGCGCTTCCAGCGCGAAGCCAAGGGGACGACCGAGGACTTCTCGTTCGACGCCAAGTGGAACGTCAGCGACCGCCTGAAGCTCAATTTCGAGGCCCAGCGGATCACCTCGGACCTTGAGCGCAATTCGGTCATCGGCGCGATGAGCACGTGGGCCGACGTCGCGATCGACGCCACGGGCAAGACTCCCAAGGTGTCCTTCCTGGCGCCGATCGGTTCGCCGTCGGATTATTTCTCGAGCGGCTTCTACAACTATTACTGGTTCCTCCTCGACAGCATCGAGAAGAACGACGCCAAGCTCAGCAGCCTGCGTGCCGACGCCGAATACAAGATCAGCGATACCGGCTTCATCAAGAACGTCCGCTTCGGTGCGCGTTGGGCCGATCGCGATCGCACCACCCGGAACACCAACTTCAGCACCTGGGGCAATCTGTCGGCGCCGTGGGCCGGCCGCGCCGGCTGCGCGCCGTGGAATGCGGGCCCCAACTGCCCGTTCGTTCCGGGCCGCTTCTACACCGGCCTTCCGGGTCAGGAATTTGCGATTGCGGGCGGCGCCTTCGTCAGCGACTTCCCCAACTATTCGTCGGTCCGCAGCCCGTTCGGTGACAATTTCCAGCGCGGCAATGTCCCGATCCCGATCCCGAACGGTTCGTCCTATTTCTTCGGCGGCGATGACTTCCTGAAGGAATATCTTGCTGGGATTAGCAAGCAGCAGGCGACCGAGATCAACAATTTCTCGCAGACGCCCAACCCATTCTTCGGCGTGCAGGGTCGTTCCTACACGCAGATCGACGGCAAGACCGTCGCCTGCACGCCCTACTGTCCGCCGGAAATCTCGGCAGTGGGCGAAGTGACCAAGGCCGCTTACGGCCGGGTCGACTTCGGCGGCGGCCTCGGCGGCGACGTCAAGGTCGATGGCAATATCGGCGTCCGCTACGTCCAGACGCGGGTCAAGACGACCGGGCTGATCGGCTTCCCGAACGGCTTCTCGTTCGACAACGGGCCGAGCGGCAACAAGGACGGCAAGGTCCAGGTCGCCGAGATCGTCGCGGCCTGCAACCAGACCCCGCCGGGCCAGTCGCTGCCGGGCTATTGCAGCCTGTCGCCGGCGCGCCAGCAGGAATTCGCCAACGCCTTCACCGGCGAATTCCTCAACGACAATCGCGCGATCACCTTCGATCACTGGCTGCCGAGCTTCAATGCCAAGTTCGACTTCGGCCGCGGCAAGCTTGTGCGCGTCGCGGTGTCGAAGGGCATCTCGCGCCCCGACCTCAACCTGTTCTCCTCGGGTGGCACGATCGGCGACAATACCAACGACCTGCGCGCCGCTGGCACGCTCGAAACGGGGCCGCTATTCCAGTTGTTCACCGGCAACCGCAACGTGCGCCCGGTGACCTCGTGGAACTACGATCTGTCGCTCGAGTGGTACTTCGCTCGTGTCGGCTCGCTCACCGGCGCCCTGTTCTACAAGGACATCAAGGGCATCGTGAATGGCGGCGTCGATCTGCAGCCCTTCACCAGTCCGGGCGGCCTGACCATTCCGGTCGAGGTCAACGGTCCGATCAACGGAAGCAAGGGCAAGCTCAAGGGCCTCGAAATCGCCTATCAGCAGGTCTACGACTTTCTGCCCGGCCTGCTCGGCGGCCTCGGCACGCAGCTGACCTACACCTATGTGGACGGCGGCGACTTCCGCAACACGCAGGTCGGCGGCGCTCAGCGCAGCTCCTTCGCCTCGCAGCAGCCGCTCGCCGGCATCTCGAAGCACACGGTCAACGCCGTGCTGTTCTACGAGAAGGGCAAGTTCGCCGCGCGCACGGCCTACAACTGGCGATCGGACTTCCTGATCACGCCGCGCGACGACATCTTCCCCTTCTCGCCGATCTGGCAGGAGTCGAGCGGGCAGCTGGACGCGTCGGTCTTCTATTCGCTCAACAAGCGGATCAAGTTCGGCGTGCAGGGGGTCAACCTGCTCGACGAGGTGACGCGCACGACGCAGGTCATCGACTTCGACGGCAACCGGGTGACCCGTTCGGCCTTCCGCAACGACCGGCGCTTCACCTTCCTCGCCAGATTCGACTTCTGATCGAAGGCGCGGGGGATCATGTCCCCCGCGCCGTTTCGCGCGTGTAGAAGGGAAGGCCGATGACCTTGCGTCCCGCCATGTTGCTCGCCGCGCTCGCCCTCGCGGGTTGCACCGCCGCGGATGGAGGGCGTGCCGTCGCCGCTCCGACGCCGGTCAAGCTCGGCCCCGACAGCCCGAAGAAGATCGTCGCCACGGTGGCCATGCCGGGGCCCGGTGAGGCGCGCGAGCCGGCACGGGAACGCGGCTGGCAGCTCGTCTGGTCGGACGAGTTCGAGGGCACGGCCGTCGATCGGACCAAGTGGGACTTCGACCGCGACTGCTGGGGCGGCGGCAACAACGAGCGGCAGTGCTACACCGACCGAACCGCCAATGCCGCGGTCGGCGGCGGCCTTCTCACCATCACCGCCCGCAAGGAGCGCTTCACGGGCCCGGCCCAGCCCGCGCAACTGCGTCCGGCCTCGGGCGCCGTCGAGAAGGTCACCAAGGACTTTACGTCGGCGCGCATGGTGACCCGGGGCAAGGCATCGTGGACCTATGGCCGGATCGAGATGCGCGCCAAGCTGCCGGCCGGGCAGGGGACCTGGCCTGCGTTCTGGATGCTGCCCGAGGACAAGACTTACGGACCGTGGGCGGCGTCGGGCGAAATCGACATCCTCGAGGCCGTAAATCTCGGCGTTCCTTGCGCTTCCTGCCCGGGCAGTCGCGAGAACACGATCCTCGGCACGCTGCACTTCGGCGGCCAGTGGCCCGCCAACGCGTTCAACAGTACCGAAACCAAGGCGGTCGATGTCCTCGACGGCTTTCATACGTTCGGCGTGGTGTGGGCGCCGGGGCGGATCGACTGGACCTATGATGGCCGGGTCTATGCCACCAAGCGCCGCGGCGAATGGTGGAGCGCGGCATCGAACAGTCCCGACGCGCCGTTCGACCGCGCCTTCCACCTCATCCTGAACCTCGCGGTCGGCGGCGGCCTTTCCGAGGAGCGCGGCGTAACGGGCGTCGACGAGACGATCTGGCCGCAGACGATGCAGGTCGATTGGGTGCGGGTCTGGCAATGCCGGCCCGACGGGGCTAGCGGGCAATCCTGCCAGGGAGACCGCTAAGCCGATGCCGAGAAGGCGCCAGGCCGTCACGATCAAGCATGTCGCCGCCGATGCCGGGGTTTCGCTTCAGACGGTAAGCCGGGTCATCAACGCCGAGCCCAATGTCCGCGAGGAGATGCGCGAGCGGGTACAGGAAGCGATCGACCGGCTGGGATACATTCCCTCGATCGCGGCGCAGCGGATGAGCGGCTCGCGCTCCTACCTCATTCTCGCGCTCAACGACCGTGACCGCACGATCGAGGCGTGGCGCGCGCGGCAGGGCTCGGACTGGGTCGACCAGATGCTGCTGGGAGGCATGCTGAAATGCGCCGAGCATGGCTACCGGATGCTGTTCGAGTTGGTCGACACGCATGACGATCATGTCGAGCGCGAGCTGACGGCGACGCTTGCCGCGCTTCAGCCGGACGGCGTGATCCTGACGCCGCCCCATTCGGACAATCCCAAGATCACCGCCTTCCTCGAAAGCCGCCGCGTGCCCTATGCCCGGATCGGCTCGACCGGACAGGCCGGCGGGATCCCGCTGGTCATGGGCGACGAGGATGCGGCGCGTGACGCGACCGCCAAGCTGGTCGCGCTCGGCCACCGGCGGATCGGCTTCATCGCCGGCTCGGCCGAATATTCGCTGAGCGAGTGGCGCAAGGCGGGCTGGCGCGACGCGATGGCGGAAGCGGGGCTGCCGCGCGAAGGGCTCTGCGTGCGGGGCGACTTCAGCTATGACTCCGGCGTGGCGGCAGCGCGGGCATTGCTGTCGCTCGAGCCGCGGCCGACCGCGATCCTGGCCAGCAACGACCAGATGGCGCTGGCGACCCGCGACGTCGCCGAAGCCATGGGGATCGCCATTCCGCAAGCGCTCTCGCTGGTCAGCTTCGACAACACCCCCGTCACTACCTTCGCCAATCCGCCGCTGACCGCGATCGATCAGCCGATCGCCGAGACCGTGAGCCAGGCGGTCGAATTGCTGATCGCGGCGAGCCGGGGCGAGAAAATGCCCAGGCTTCCGGTGGTGGTGCCCGCGCGGCTGATCGAGCGCGGCTCGACCGGACCGGCGCCCGTTTGACGCAGGGCAGCGTCCCGGCGCTTCAGTCGCGGCGCTTCCTGTGGCTCTATGCGCTCGCGGTGGCCGGCGGATCGGTCGCCTATGTGCCCTTTCTCACGATCCTGCTGCCGCTTCGGATCACCGCGATGGCAGCCGACCAGGATGTCGCCTGGCTGGCCTTTGCGACCTTTTTCGGCGCGATCTCGGCGAGCCTGTCGAACATCGGCTTCGGCTGGGCGAGCGACGCGACCCGCCGACGAGTGCCGTGGATCGCGGCGGGTTTGCTATTGTCGTCGCTGCTGCTCGGCGCCTTCGGGATGACCCGCTCGCCGTGGCAAGTGATCGCCCTGCTCGTGGCGTGGCAAGTCGGGCTCAACATGATGCTGGCGCCCTTGAGCGCTTGGGCGGGGGACGTGGTCCCTGATCAGCAAAAAGGGGTTCTCGGCGGATTGCTCGCTTTCGCGCCAGCGGCGGGAGCCGGGGCGGGGGTGCTGGTGACCCTGCCTGGACTGGCCTCGGCGGACGTGCGGCTGTGGCTTGTCGCATTATTGGTCTTCCTCTGCGTCATGCCGGTGCTGCTTGTCGGACGACCGCGCCGCATTACCGATGTCGACGGACGCCCGACGGAAGCCGGCCCACGTTCCCGGCGGCGGGGCGAGATCGTGCGCATGTGGCTGGCGCGGCTGCTCGTGCAGATTTCGGAGGCGGCGCTCTTCGCGTTTTTGTTGTTCTGGTTTCGCGCGATCGATCCGGCGATGACCGACGCCCGCGTCGCGCAGATCTTCGGCTTGATCCTGCTTGGTGCGGTGCCGCTGGCGCTGGCGGCGGGGCGCTGGGCCGACCGCCACGATCGTCCCTTCGCGCCGCTCACCTTGTGCGCGGCCGGCGCCGGCGCGGGGCTCCTCGTCATGGCCTCGGCGAAGGGGCTTGAGGTCGCGATCGGGGGCTACGTCCTATTCGGCTTGTCGGCCTCGGTCTTTCTCTCGCTCCACAGCGCACAGACACTGCGGGTGCTGCCGCGGCCCGACCATCGCGGGCGCGACCTTGGCGTCTTTAACCTGACGAACACCGGACCCTCGCTCGTGATGCCGTGGCTGACGCTTGCGCTGGTGCCGAGCTTCGGTTTCACCGGCCTGTTCCTCGCGCTCGCCGGCTGCGCGCTCGCGGCGACCATTCTTCTGTGGCGGATGCGCGCGGCGCGTTAGCCGCTTGCAAAGGCAGGGGGTGCATGCGAGACATTTCTTGAGAACGTTCTCATGGAGCGGGGCGGGTGAGCGTGACACAAGGATCGAGCAAGCTGTTGGCCGCGGCGGCATGGAGCTGCCTGCTGGCCGGATGCGCCACCACCGAAGTCGCGGCGCCGCCCGCGACGGCCCCGGTTGCCGCCGAGAGCGAGGATGCCCGGATCGCGGCCCTGCTGTCGCGCATGTCGCTCGAGCACAAGGTCGCGCAGCTCATCCAGCCGCAGATCAATTCGGTCACGCCCGAAGAGATGCGGACCTATCGCTACGGCAGCTATCTCAACGGCGGGAACGGCGGTCCCTACGGCAATGAATATGCGCCGGCCGCCGACTGGCTCAAGCTTGCCGACGAAATGTGGGACGCCTCGACCGCGCCGCTTTCCAACGGCGAGCCTGCGATCCCCGCCATCTGGGGTACGGATGCGGTGCACGGCCACACCAACGTCGTCGGCGCGACCATCTTCCCGCACAATATCGGGCTCGGCGCGACGGGCGACGCCGACCTCGTCCGCCGCATCGGTGCGGCGACCGCGGCCGAGATCGCGGCGACCGGCATCGACTGGAATTTCTCGCCCACCGTCGCGGTCGCGCAGGACGACCGCTGGGGCCGGACCTACGAAAGCTATTCGGAAGATCCCGCCGTCGTCGCCGAGCTTGGCGCGGCGCTGGTCGAAGGGCTGCAGGGCAAGACCAGCCCGGGCGGCCACATCGGCGCGGGCCATGTCATCGCCACGGCCAAGCATTTCTTCGGGGACGGCGGCACCACGCACGGCGTCGACCAGGGTAATGTCGACGGCGATCCCGCGATGCTCGAGGCGCTCCACGCGCGCCCCTATCCGGCGGCGATCGCGGCCGGGGTCGAAGCCGTGATGGCGAGCTTCAACTCGATCAACGGCACCAAGATGCACGGCAACAAGCCGCTGCTGACGGGCCTGCTGCGTGGCCGGATGGGTTTCACCGGCGTGGTGGTCGGTGACTGGAACGGCCATGCGCAGATTCCGGGCTGCACCAATTCCAATTGCCCGCAGGCCCTGCTGGCCGGGCTCGACATCTACATGGTGCCCGACGACGCCAAGGCGCTTCACGCAAGCCTTCTGGCGCAGGTCAAGGACGGGACCATCCCGATGACTCGGCTCGACGAGGCGGTGACGCGCGTGCTTCGGATGAAGCTGCGCGCCGGACTGCTCGACGCAGGTGCCAAGCGCCCTTCGCAGCGCGTGAACGGCGGCGATCTTGCGTTGCTCGGGTCGCCTGAGCATCGTGCCATCGCGCGCGAGGCGGTGGCGAAGAGCCAAGTCCTGCTCAAGAACGACGGCGTTCTCCCGCTCAAGGCCGGCGCGTCGATCCTCGTCGCCGGGCGAGCGGCCGACGACATCGCGCAGGCGGCGGGAGGCTGGACGCTGACCTGGCAGGGCGGCGATGACCTCACCAATGCGCATTTCCCCGGCGCGACCTCGATCTGGGCCGGACTTCGTGATGCCGCGACACAGGCCGGGGGCAGGGCGGTCTATTCGCCGAGCGGCAGCTACGCCGCCAAGCCCGATGTCGCCATCGTCGTCTTCGGCGAGAAGCCGTATGCCGAGTTCGCGGGCGACCGAAAGGACATGGTGTTCGCCGACACCGAGGGCCTCGATCTCCTGCGCAAGTATCGCGCGGCGGGCATCCGGACGGTCGCGGTGTTCCTGTCAGGCCGTCCGCTGTGGATGAACCGTGAGCTCAACGCCGCCGACGCCTTCGTCGCGAGCTGGCTTCCGGGCGGCGAAGGCGCGGGCGTCGCCGACATGCTCTACGGCCGCCGCGCGGCGACGGGGCGGCTCGGTTTCAGCTGGCCGGCGGGGTGCAACGGCCAGCCGGTCAACGGTCCCGAAGGAGCGCTCTTCCAGCGCGGTTACGGCTTGTCCTTCGGGCAGACCGCGCCGGTCGCGAAGCTGCCCGAGACGTGCGCGATCCTCGATGCCCGGTCGGCCGAATGGTTCGATCTCGGCCGGCTCGGCAATGGCATCGTGGCGCGTGGCGGCGACGTGACGCTGCCCAACCTGCGCGGGAGCGGCGGCGGGATCACGGCGCGCGGGATCGACCGCAACCGCCAGGAGGACGCCCGCGAGATCAGCTTCGCGCCCGGCGCGACCCTGACGCTCGCCGATAGCGGTCGCGGCACCGGCGGCTTCCGGCTGGTCTACGAACTTGCGAATGCGCCGACTGCGCCCGTCACCCTCACGACCGGCGGCAAGACGATCGATATCACCGCGGGGCTGACTACCTCGGCCGGCAAGGGCTGGCGCGAGATGATCGTCACCGGGGCCTGCGCACCCGGCAATGGCCGGACGTTGTCGATCACCAGCGCGGGGGCGCTGACGCTGCGCATCGCCCGCATCGCGAGGCAGGACATTCCGGCCGGGGTCGACTGCTCGTTCTGATTTTCCATAACGGAGGCGAAACGGCAGGAACCGGCGAAACGGACAGGGCATTAACCAAGCCAAAAGGGGTTGTGGGAGAAAAGGAGCGGGCGTCGTGGAAGGAAGCTTTACGTGCCCGCTGCTGCCATTGCCATGTTCCGAGCCCTGAGCGAGCGCCTCCACGGTCGCTCGACCGGCATGCTCGCACGGCTCGAGCAGCGGCTTCCGCAGATCGCGGTCGGCTGGTTTCTCCTCGTCGCCGTCGCATCCGTGCTTCGCATCCTGTTCAGCCCTGCGGCAAGCGCGGGCGAAACGACGGTTGCGCCCTACATCCTCCTGACCGTCGCGCCCGTCGCGACCTTCGTCCTGGCGCTGCGCTGGTTCGCCGATGGCGACCGGCTGCCGCAGCCGAGCTTGCGCCTCGCGCAGGTCGGTCGCTGGCGGGATGTCGGACGCCATGAAGCAGAGCGCCATGCGCTCTACGGCACCAGCGGGATCATGCTGTCGCTGCTGATCGGCATGCTGATCAATGTGCCGGTCCGCACCGCCGAATATCTCGTGACCATGCCCGCCATCTCCGCCGGAGCACCCGCGTGGCTTGCGACCCTGCATCTAGCGATGACGGTCGACGTGGTCCTGCTCAGCAGCCTCTACGTCATCGCCTTCGTGATGGCGCTGCGCCGCGTCGCGCTGTTCCCCCGTTTCCTCCTCCTGGTGTGGATGGTCGACATCGCGTCGCAACTCTTCATCGCGCATGTCAGCATGGCCGTCGGACTGCCGACGGGCGTCGCGGGCGCGTTGCACGGGCTGCTCGACGGCAATGTGAAGAAGGTGTTGATCAGTATCGCCCTTTGGCTTCCTTACCTCCTACTTTCGACCCGAGTGAATGTTACTTTCCGACATCGCTTGCCAGCGTGAGTCATCACGACTCGTTCTGATTCCGAATTGATTCTCTTGGCGGGAATCGCGCTAAATCTGCCACTTTGTGATCCTGAACGGTAAAATCAGAATCCCGAAGCGGAACAGTTTGGCGGTGCCAAAATCAGCCCAACTCAAATCCTTAGGCGCCATTCACAATTCATCGACGCTCGTCGGCGCCAAAGTGCGTCGTTGACATAAAATCAGGTTTAACATTCTCTTAACCCTAGCCGACCGGCCTGGGGGTCCGTCGGCGCTGCCTTGGGGGGCGTATTTCCCGGGTTTCGGCCGCGCCGAAATACCAATTGTCGAGGGGGGAACCTCGACACCAGTCCGTGACGCTTGATCCGGGGACGTTCCGCGCTGGGGCGGGTCCTTCAGGGAAGGAGAATGCACGTGACTTTCATCAAGATGCTCAAGGACGACGCGGGCGCCTCGGCGGCCGAATATGCCCTCATCCTCGCCATTGTCGGCTCGGGTATTGCCGTTGCCGCGCTCGCGCTCGGCGGGTCCATTGGTAACGCAATGAACAACGCTTCGGGCTGCATCGACGATCCGAGCGACACCACCTGCGCGCCGGCGGCCGCGGGCTAAGTCGTTTCCGGGCTGTTCGTGTGACAACGCGAACAGCCCAATCGACTGATGACTGGCCGCAGCTCTCGATAGCCGACGATGCCGAATAGTCTCTAGCGGGGAATAAGACTGATGAATCGCCAATCCTTGATGGCTCTGGGCATCGCGGTCTTTATCGGCCTGATCGCCGTCATCCTCGCCAATGCCTTCCTGACCGCGGGCAAGAACAGCCAGACGCCCGACGGCATGGTGAAGGTCGCCGTCGCCGCGGTGCCGCTCCAGTACGGCACCGCGCTGAAGCAGGAGAATATCCGCTTCATCAACTATCCCAAGGACGCGCTTCCGGCCGGCAGCTTCAGCGAAGCCGCGGAGCTGATCGCGCCCGGCAAGCGTCGGATCGCGCTGATGCCGATCGCCGCGAACGAACTCATCCTGGCCGGCAAGGTCACCGGACCCGGCGCGGGCGCGTCGATCGCCGCGCTGTTGCCGGAGGGCAAGCGGGCGGTGTCGGTCCGGATCAACGACGTCTCGGGTGTCGCGGGCTTCATCCAGCCGGCCGACAGCGTCGACGTCCTCATCACCCGCCAGATTGCCGGCAAGACCGGAAGCAACGAACAGGTGACCGATGTCCTGCTGCAGAACACGCGGGTCATCGCCATGGGCAAGCGCGCCAAGAGCGACGAGGAAGGCAAGCCTCTGGCCGCCAAGACCGCGACGCTCGAAGTGACGCCGCTCGAGGCGCAGAAGCTCGCGCTCGGCCAGCAGGTCGGCGATCTGAGCCTCGTGCTGCGCAAGCCCGGCGAGCAGGACGATGCACTCGCGCTCTCGACCGTCAGCCTCGAGGACCTGCGTTACGGCACCTATGCCGGCACCTATCGCCCGCAGCTCGCGGCGGCGAACCTCGCCGCGCCGCCGAACCCGGGCTGGACCGCGGTGAAGCCGGCACGTGCGCCCGTTCGCAAACCCACGCCAAAACCGCTCGCCCAACCGATGGTGCAGGCCGTGCGAAACAGTGTCGACGTGGTCAGGGGGACCACGCAAACCAGTTACGAAGTGGGGGGCTTTGGTGGTTAGTCGATCGATCCTCGCTGCCTTGGGCAGCATGGCCGCGCTGGTGCTCGCGCCGGTCTCGGCCGCCGCCCAGGTGGCGACCCTGACGCAGGCGCAAGGGGTGCATGCCGGCGAGCTCGTCGTGCCGGTAGCGAAGAGCCAGGTGCTTCGGTCGGACCGGCCGTTCGCCAAGGCGCTGATCGGCAATCCCGAGATTGCCGACGTCCTGCCGCTGACCAGCAGCAGCCTCTACGTGCTGGGCAAGAAGGCGGGCACCACCAGCCTCACCCTTTACGATCGCAACAACACGCTGATCGCGGTGATGGACGTGGCGGTCGGGCCCGATGTCCTCGGCCTGCGCCGCCAGCTCGCCGAGCTTTTCCCGGCGGGCCAGATGGGGGCGCGACTTTCGAACGATGCGGTGGTGCTCGAAGGCATGGTGCCGAGCGGGCCGATGGCGGACCGCGCGGTCCAGCTCGCCGAAACCTATGCGCCGGGCAAGGTCGTCAATCTCCTCTCGGTCGGCTCCTCGCAGCAGGTCATGCTCGAGGTCCGCTTCTCCGAGGTGAAGCGCTCGGCCTTGAAGCAGATCGGCGTCGGCACCTTCGTCGGCTCGGACGCGGGCAAGCTGACTGGCGCGATCGGCGGCGGCGCGGGGCTGGTCGGATCGGGCCCGCCGACGCTCGGCGCGATCACCGACAGCTTCGGCATCATCTCGCGGACGTTTCGGGCGTTCGGAAGCAACTTCAACCTCACGCTCGACGCGCTCGAGCGCAAGGGCGCGATCACCACGCTCGCCGAGCCGACCCTGATCGCGCTGTCGGGCGAGACGGCGAGCTTCCTCGCGGGCGGCGAGTTCCCGATCCCCACCGTCCAGGGCAATGGCGGGGGGACGAACAACGGCGGCGGCAGCCAGGCGATCACCGTCCAGTTCAAGCCATTCGGCGTCAGCCTCGCCTTCACCCCGACCGTGCTGGCCGACGGGGTCATCAACCTCGTCGTCGAGCCCGAGGTCAGCTCGATCGATCCGACCGCCTCGGTGATCATCAACGGGCTTCGCGTGCCGGGCCTCCAGACCCGCCGCGCCAAGACCGTGGTCGAGATGCGCGACGGCGAGAGCTTCGCCATGGCGGGCCTGCTTCGCCGCGACTTCCAGGATACCATCCGGCAGGTGCCGCTGCTCGGCTCGCTGCCGATCATCGGAACGCTGTTCCGCTCGACCGGCTTCCAGCGCGAGGAGACCGAGCTGGTGATCATCGTCACCCCGCGGCTCGTCCGGCCGGTGCGGCCCGACCAGCTCAAGGTCCCGACCGACCGGGTGCGCACCCCGAACGAAGCCGACCTCTTCCTCCTCGGGCGAACCGACACCGGCGTCGGCGCCGCGCCCGAACTCGGAGTGACGAGCCCATCAACGCCGCCGCCTGCAGCGGGCGGGGCCCCATCCACTGCCGCGGCCAAGCCGACCGGCTTTGAAAAGGATTATGGCCATGTCCTCTAAGCACCGCCTGATCCTCATCGTCGCGACGGCCGGCCTTGCCGGCTGCAATACGGTCGATGCGCGCACCGGCTCGGTCGATCGCCAGTTCGGCGAGGCTGTCGCCTGGAACAAGGCGGTGCAGACGATCAATCCGGATCCCGTCTACGCCGCCGACGCGCGCCAGCCGGGGAGCGATGCCGACAAGGCCGCCGCGGCCGCGAAGCGCTACCGCACCGACAAGGTGAAGGACGTCCAACGGGTCAGCACCTCGCAGGCAGTGAGCGGAAGCGGTGGTGGTGGTGGCGGCGGCGGGGTCAACTAAGGGGAGTTTTGAGTCGTGCTCGGTAAGTGCCGATGGCTGGCGGGAGAGGAAACGGGAGCGGTTGCTCCGATCGTCGCGCTGTCGCTTGTCGGTTTGATCGCGGCCGGAGGTATCGCCTTCGACTATGCCCGCATGGCGACCCTCGACACCGAACTTCAGAGCGCCGCCGATCAGGCCGCGCTGGCTGCCGCGAGCCAGCTCGACGGTGAAGCCGGCGCGTGCGGCCGGGCCGTCGCCGCGGCCCGCGAAGTCATTCAGAACGAGACCCGCCTCGCCAATGACGGCGGGGGCCTGCCGGTGACGATCGCCGAAACGGGAGTCTGCGACGCCGATGGTTCGGGCATCACCGACGACACGGCTTCAAGCATCCGCTTCTTCGCCGACAAGGCTGCGACCACGCCGGCCGAAACGGTCGCGGAAGCGCGGTTCGTCGAAATTGTCGTGGGCGCGCGGCGCGCCAATTTCGCGCTGACGCCGATCGTCGGGGCGATCACGTCCGGCGACCTTCCGGCCAAGGCCCGGGCGGGTCTCGGCACGGCGCTGTGCAAGGTGCCGCCCTTGATGATCTGCCCCCCGACCGGCGCGGCGATCGACTGGGACGCGATCCGCGGCGCCGGTATCCGGGCCGTCTCGCAGACGGGCAACAACTGGTCGCCGGGTAATTTTGGCTACATCGGCCCGCAGGATGCCGGCTCGACGCAAAAGGGGCTGGCATTCGAGAATCCGGTATTCCAGTGCCAGCAGATCGAGGGCAGTCAAAGCGTCAGCACGGGTTCCCCGACCCCGGCGATCACGGCGATCAACACCCGCTTCGACATCTACGACATCAGCAGCGGCGCCGGCGTGACCCTGGCGCCATGCCTCGGCTCGGCCTGCCCACCGGCACAAAACGTCACCAAGGACCTGGTTCGGTCGAGCGGCGCCAAGCAGTGCGGATTCAAGGCGAACCATACCACCAATCTCAATAATGAAGGCTGGCACCTCATCGGCACCGCGGCCAATCGTTTCTCGCCGCGGGCCAAGCTGGCCGGCGATACGGCGATGACGCGGATCGACGCGAACAACGTGATCGACGCCATGGGGCTGCCGCGCGACAACTGCCACTACACGAGCTACAACTCGGCTTGTCCCGGCACGAACCCGCGCTTTGGTGACGGCAAGTGGGCGCGCGGCGACTATTTCAACAAATATCATGCGTCCCGGATCCCGGCGAACGCGTCGACGATGACCCGGTACGAGACCTATCGCTGGGAGATAGACAACAACTTCATTCCCGGTGACACGAGCGGGACCGACCGCCAGTTCGGGACGCCCCAGTGCAACGCCACCGTGCCCGATCCTTCCCGTGACCGCCGTGTGGTGCAGGTCGCGGTCGGAAGTAATTGTTCCGCCCTCAAAGGTGCCTCCACGCCGGTAAAGATCGGCAAATGGGTCAACATGTTCCTCGTCGAACCAGGCGTGGCGCCTCCCGGACGCGGAAATGGGGACGGCGGCAACGAGATCTATCTGGAAGTCATCGGAACGGTCGATCCGGGCGGCGCTGCCGCGCAAGTGGTGCGGCGCGACATGCCGTATCTGGTGCGGTGATGGGGTTGATCCGCCGCCTTGCGAGCGAAGAGCGCGGCACTGCCGCCGCCGAGACCGCGATGGTCACGCCGCTGCTTCTGATCCTAATGTTCGGGGCGCTCGAGACCGGCAATTTCTTCCTCGACGAGCATGTCGTGGTGAAGGCCGTCCGCGACGGCGCGCGATATGCGGCGCGGCAGAATTTCGGCAGCATGCCCTGCGATGGCACGGCCGCCGACGAGGAGGCGATCAAGAACCAGGTCCGCTTCGGCACGCCAGCGGTGGCGGACGGCGACCAGCCCCTGCTCCGCTACTGGACCAGCAACGACACGATCACGGTCACCATCCAGTGCGCGGATAACAGCGCCGACGCGACGACCGGGGAGCGGCCATTTGCGGGTGTTTACACCGCGCGGGACGATGTTCCCTATGTCACTGTCTCGGCGACGGTGCCCTATTCGCCGCTCGCTCGGCTGATCGGTCTCGACTTCGACGGGCTGAGCGTCACGGCGTCGAACCAGGCGCCGGTGGTGGGCATATGATCCGCCGCGCCCGCGCCATCCTTGCCTGCGAACGAGCGGCGAGCGCCGCCGAATTCGCCCTCGTGCTCCCGATTCTCGGCCTGCTTCTCCTCGGTACGATCGATGCCGGGCGGCTGATGTGGGAAATGAACAAGGCGGAGAAAGCGACCCAGATGGGCGTCCGTTATGCCATCGTCAGCGACCCCGTGGCCACGATCGTCGACAACGACTTCGTCGGCTCCGACAACATCCCGGGGGGCGACAAGGTGTCGGTGGCCTTGTTCGACAATGCCGTGTGCACGAGCGCGGCCTGCGATGTGACGGGCACCACGAAAGCGACCGGTGACATCGATACCGACGCGTTCGATGCGATCGTTGCCTGGATGCAGAAGTTCGATCCGACGATCGCGGCGGAAGACGTGACGGTCACCTATCGCAACGTCGGCCTCGGCTATGCAGGAAATCCGACCGGCCCCGACGTCTCGCCGCTAACCACGATCGAGGTCGGCAATCGTACCTTCACGCCACTGATCCTGTTCGGCGCGGCGACCCTGAATCTGCCGCCCGCCAAAGCCTCCCTGACCCTCGAGGATGGCGATTGCTCAAGCACGGATGAGTGCGGTGCGTCGAACTGAGCCTGACCGCGAGCGCCGCTTCGAGCGTGCACGGGCCGCCTGCCGGAGGCACGGGCAATGACAATGATGAATCACAGCGACACGGCCAAGGTCTGGCGACTTCAGGGCAAGGAGGTGGGCGTCCATCTCTATCTGAGCGGAGCCGACGGCGACCTCGACGCCCTGTTCGGCGCACGCGTCCTCGGCATGCCATTGTCGCTCAGCATCCTGCCGGTCACCGAATGGGTCGATCCGACCGAGATGTCGCATGCGGCCGTGGCGGTGATCCAGGTCGATGCCGACACGCCGGCCTCGATCAAGCGGTTCGAGCGGCTGGTCGCGGCGGCGGGCGACATGCCCATCATCGCGGCGGCCTACGAGCCGCCTCTGGCGCTGGTCCGGTCGCTGCTCCGGAGCGGGGCGCACGACGTGCTTCCCCTCCCGCTATCCCTCGACGATCTCGAAACCTCGATCGCGCCGCTGATGGCCGAGATCGAGCGCAAGGACGTTGCGGCGGTCGCGCGTTCGTCGCGGCTCGTCAGCGTGATCAAGGCGCGCGGCGGCTGCGGCGCGACGGCGATGCTGACCCAGCTCGCCTGCCGCTTCGCGCACAACGAGGCTGCGCACGGGCGGGAGGCCTGCCTGATCGACCTCGACGTCCAGTTCGGCGACGTCGCCTTCCAGCTCGGCCTCAAACCCAAGCTGTCGCTCGCCGACCTTATCGAAGCCGGCGCCCGTCTCGACAGCGAGCTTCTCCGCTCGGTCGCCGTTCAGCATCCGAGCGGGCTCGCGGTCGTCGCTGCACCGCCGCAGATGCTGCCGCTCGAGGCGATCACCAGCGACCAGGTCCTCGCCGTCGTCGAGCGGGCTCAGCGCGACTATGGGACGGTGTTCGTCGACCTTCCGGCCAACTGGACCCACTGGTCGCTGTCGCTCGTCGCGCGGAGCGACCGCGTCCTGCTCGTCACCGACCTCAGCATCCCGGGCCTCTACCAGGCGCGCCGCCAGCTCGACCTACTCGCCGAACAGGAGCTTGGCGCAGTACCGGTCGAGATCGTCCTCAACCGGATGGAGAAGTCGCTCTTCAAGACCGTGAAGACGAGCGACGTCGAAACCGCGCTCGGCCGAGACGCGGACTATACGCTCGCCAGCGACCCGCAAGTGATCGGCCCGGCGATCGACCGCGGCGTCCTCATCGACGAGATCAAGCGCAAGAGCGTGCTCGCCCGTGACCTCGACACGCTGGAGGCCGGCCTGGTCTCGAAACTCGGGCTGGAGCGCTGAACCATGTGGCAGATCCGCAAGCCGTCGCAGACCGCCGACACTCCGACCGAGGAGCGGGTCGCCCCGCTGCAGGAACGGCGGGTAATGAACATCGGCGATGCCGGGGCCTTCGCCAACCGCGATATCCACACCGACCTCAAGGTCGAGCTTCACCAGCGGCTGCTCGACCTCATCAATCTGTCGAAGCTCGACTCGATGTCGCGCGAGCAGATCGAGGAAGAAGTGGGCGAGATCCTGCAGGAGGAGATCGCCAAGCAGGCCCATGCGCTGAACCTCGCCGAGCGGCGCCAGCTGGTCGACGACGTTCTCGACGAATTGCTTGGCCTCGGACCGCTCGAGCCCCTGCTCAAGGACGGGACGATCACCGACATCCTCGTCAACGGGCCGAACCGCGTGTTTGTCGAGCGCTACGGAACGCTGGAGATGAGCCCCGCGCGGTTCAAGGACGAGCGGCATCTGTTGCGGATCATCCAGAAGATCGTCTCGGCGGTCGGACGCCGCGTCGATGAAAGTTCGCCGCTGGTCGATGCCCGGCTTGCCGACGGAAGCCGGGTCAATGCGGTCGTGCCGCCGCTCGCGCTCGACGGCTCGCTGCTGTCGATCCGCAAATTCGCCAAGGTGCCGATCTCGATGGAGCGGCTGGTCGAGATCGGGGCGTTGCCCGAGCAGGTCGCCGAAGTGCTTCGCGCGGTCGTGCGTTCGCGCCGCAACGTTCTTATCTCGGGCGGCACGGGCTCGGGCAAGACCACGATGCTCAACGCGCTGTCGGCCTTTATCGACAATCGCGAACGCATCGTGACGATCGAGGATTCGGCCGAACTCCAGCTCCAGCAGGTGCACGTGGCGCGGCTCGAGACCCGTCCGCCCAACACCGAAGGCAAGGGCGAGATCGCCCAGCGCGACCTCGTCCGCAACGCGCTGCGCATGCGGCCTGACCGGATCATCGTCGGCGAGGTCCGTTCGGGCGAGGCATTCGACATGCTGCAGGCGATGAACACGGGCCACGACGGCTCGATGACCACGGTTCATGCCAACACCGCGCGCGACGCGCTCTCCCGCGTCGAGCAGATGATCGGCATGTCGGGCATTGACATTTCGCCGCGCTCGGCGCGCGCCCAGATCGCCTCGGCAATCAACGTCGTGCTCCAGCTCGTGCGCCTGTCCGATGGTCGCCGCCGGCTGACCAGCGTGTCGGAGATCACCGGCATGGAGGGCGACGTGATCACCATGCAGGAGATCTTCCGCTTCCGGCAGACCGGGCGGTCGGCCGACGGCGAGGTGCTCGGCCGGTTCGAGGCGACCGGAGTCCGCCCGCGGTTCCTCGACGATGCGATGGCGCACGGCATCACGCTCTCGGCCGACCTGTTCCGGCCGGACATGAGGTTCGAGCCATGAGTGCCGAACTGCTGAAGGTCCTCGTCCTCGTCCTCATCTTCGCCTCGGTGCTTCTGCTGTCCGAAACGCTGGTGAGTGCCATTGCTCGCGCGCGCGGCACGCACAGCGCGGTGAACGAGCGTTTGCGGATGATCGGGCGCGGGGCGACCCGGGCCGAGGCACTGAGCCTGCTCCGCCGCCACAACCTCGACCTCGAGGGCCGCGCTCCCGCGCCATTCCGCCCGCTCATCCGCTCGCTCGAGCGGACGTTGCTGGCGGCGGGGGTGGCGATGCCGACCTCGCAATTCCTGATCCTCTTGGTCGCCGCGCCGCTCGTGATCCTCGCGATCATCGTCATCGCGATGCTTGTTGCCGGTGCGCCGGTAGGGCCGGGACGGATCGTCCTGGTCGGCACCGTGGCGCTTGCGATCGGGCTGTTCATCCCGCTGCTCGTCCTTCGGGCACGGGCGCAGAAGCGGGTCCGCAAGATGCAGGAGCAGTTTCCGGTGGCGCTTGATGTGTTCGTTCGCGGGCTTCGCGCTGGCCACCCGGTCGCCGCCGCGCTCGACCTCCTTACGGTCGAAATGCCCGACCCGATCGGAAGCCAGTTCGGGATCGTGGTCGACGAGGTCACTTACGGCGCCGAGATGCGCGATTCCCTGGGCGCGCTGGCGGAGCGCTGGGACCTCGACGACATGCGGATGTTCGTCGTCTGCCTCGCCGTCCAGAACGAAACCGGCGGCAATCTCGCCGAAATCCTCGAAAATCTCTCAAAGGTGATCCGGGACCGCGCCTCGATGCTGATGAAGGTCCGCGCGCTGTCGAGCGAGGGCCGGATGACCGGCGTGATCCTGACCCTGCTCCCGATCCTGACCTTCGGCGGCCTGTTCGCGCTCAATCCCAAATTCTACCTCCAGGTGGCGGACGATCCCCTGTTCCTGCCCGGCTTCCTCGCTCTCATCCTCCTCTACCTCGTCGGCTTCGTGACGATCCGGCGGATGGTCGATCTGAAGGTCTAGACGGTCATGTCCGAACTCCTCGTCGACAACAGTCTCGCGCGCTTGAGCCTGCTCTTGCTGCTATTCGTGATCGTCGTCGGCGGCGCCTTCACGCTGTTCAACCTCGTCGTCGCCCGGAACCAGGCGCGTCAGCGGCTCGTGGTCGGCAGCGCCGGCATCGAGGAGACGGTGCGGGTCGGTTCACTGCGCAGCGACCGAACCGAGGGCATGTGGGCGAAGCTCGTCGACGCGATCGAGAAGAGCGGGCTCAGCCTCACCGACACCAAGGACCAGGAACTGCGGAAACGGATGGTCGCCGCTGGCTTCACCAGCCCCGTCGCGCCCCGTGTCTACACCCTGGTGCGCCTGTCGCTGGTATTGCTGCTGCCCTCGCTCGTGCTCCTGATCCACTATGTTCGCGGCGACGGCACGGGCCTGATCTCGCTTTACGTCCAGGCGATGGTCGCCGCCCTCGCGGGGCTCTATTTTCCGGCGGTCTTCGTCCGGGCCAAGGCCGACCGCCGTCAGCAGGAACTCGTGAACGGCTTTCCCGATGCCCTCGACCTCATGCTGGTCTGTGTCGAAGCAGGTCTCGGGCTCGAGGCGGCCTTTGCCAAGGTCGGACAGGAAATGGTGCAGTCGCACCCGCTGATCGCCGAGCAGCTCGGCACGGTGGTTCTCGAACTGCGCGCCGGCCGCAGCCGCGAGGAAGCCTTGCGCCGCCTCGCCGACCGTGCCGGTGTCGACGAGATCCGTGCGTTCGCCACGCTCCTCATCCAGTCGACCAAGCTCGGCTCCTCGGTCGGCCAGACCCTGAGAATCTACGCCGCCGAAATGCGCGAGAAGCGGCGCATGCGTGCGGAGGAAAAGGCGCATCGCCTGCCGGTGCTGATCTCGATCCCCCTCGTCGCCTGCATGCTTCCGGTAATGATCGGGGTGCTGATGCTCCCGGCTTTCATCCGGGTGATCCGCACGATCCTTCCAGCCATGGCCGCGGGAGCGGGAAATTGACGCGCGCCGCCGCCTGGGTGCTCGTCGCTGCGCTGGCAATCCTTCCTGGGTGCACGGCGCCGCAGGTCGCGATCCGGCCACAGGCTTCGCCGCTCGCCGCCGGGCAGCAATCGGCCGCTTTCCGTGTCGCAGAGGCGCGCGGCCATTTCGCGCTCGGCAATATCGCGCTCGCCTCCGAAGGATTTCGCCGGGCACTGCGCGAGGAGCCGGTCAACGTGGACGCGATGAACGGCCTTGCCGCCTGCTACGACCGGATGGGCCGGTTCGACCTGTCGCGTAGCTATTACGAGCGGGCCCTCGCGCTCGCGCCGAACGACCCGCGGCTCTACGCCAACCTCGCGACCTCGCTCGCGCTCCAGGGAAAGGCCGACGAGGCGGCAGCGGTGCGGGCCGAGCTCGCGCAGCGCCTCGGCACCGGCGGTCCGGTCAGTGTGGCGCTCCCGGCGCCCAGGCCCGTAGTGACCGCGAGCGACGAGGCCGATCCGCTCCCTCTGACCGCCGCCGCAAGGCTCGAGCGGATCAGCCTTGCCGAGGTCATGCTGGTGACCCGCAACCGGCCCGAGGTGCCCAAGGCCGCCGAGCGGATGGCGATGACGTCCGCCGCTCCGGCCCCCGCAGTCGTGCTGCTCAACGCCGCGCGGGTCGAGCGCCTCGCGGCAACGACCCGCGAGCGGCTCGTGCAACTCGGCTGGAAGGACGTCGCCATCGGCGATTCGACGCAAGTCCTGCCGGTGTCGCGCATCACCTATCCCGAGCATCGCCGCGAGGAAGCCAGGCAGGTGGCGCGGCAGCTACGGATCGATCTTCGCCAGCCGCTGGGCGGCAAGGGCGACAAGGTCGTTGTCCTCCTCGGTCGCGATCTTGCGGGACGGAAGCCCGGCGCATGATCCTGCTTGTCGCGGCTGTAGTCGCCCCGGGCCCCGCCGTCGCCGAAGCCGTGCGTGCGCTCGACGCCGGGCGGCCCGAACAGGCGCGCGAGATGATCCGGATGGCGGTCGCGCAAGGCGCATCCGGGCCAACCGTCGACCGGTTGCTCGCCGACCTCGCCTTTACCGAGCGGCGATGGGACGAAGCCGTGGCCCGCTACGATGCGCTTCTGGCCGAGGCGTCGGACGATGGTTCTCTCATCGAGCGGAGCGGGATTGCGTTGCTGCACCTCGACCGGGTCTCCGAAGCGATCTTTCGCCTCGATCGCGCCACGCGGGCGCCGCATCCAGGCTGGCGAAGCTGGAATGCGCGGGGGGTTGCCGCGGATCGGCAGCAGGACTGGGTAACCGCCGATCGGGCTTACGCCGCGGGCCTCGCGCTCGCGCCCGACAATGGCGTGCTGCGCAACAATCGCGGCTGGTCGCTGTTGCTGCGCGGTCGCTGGGCCGAGGCGGCCGACTGGCTCGGCCAGGCGCAGGCCCTCGATCCCGACAACCGACGGATCACGGCCAATGCCGATCTCGCGCGGGCGGCGGCGGAGGCAGGGCTTCCCCAGCGGCGGAACGGCGAGCGCGGGAGCGACTTCGCCGCACGGCTCAACGATGCCGGGGTCGTGGCGCTCCGCCAGCATAACCCGGCCAAGGCCATCGCCGCTTTCGCCCAGGCGCTGGAAGCGAGCGACCAATATTATGTGCGCGCCGCCAACAACCTCGCGCTCGTCGAGGCAGGGCGGCGCGACTAGCGCATCCCGCGCTTGCCCGAGGCACCCGACGGCGCAAGCATGAAGCGGAAATAGTCGGCTTCCCGGTGCACTTCGGCGAGCTGGTCGGCCGACGAGCGCACCCGGAGTCGCACGGGGCCGTCGGCAAATGCGAAATGGCTGTGGTCGCCCTCGTCGAGACTTTCCTGCAGGAAGTAACCGCGACGCCGAAGCTCGGCGGCGATGGCGGCATGACTGACGCCCGGGCGACGGGCGATGTCCATTGCACGGCCGGACAAGTGCCAGCTGTTCGGCACCCCGCCGACGCGCCGATTATGCTCGACGCTCCGCCGCGTGCTTGTCACCCGGCCGAACAGGGCGCCGATCTGGGCCGCCGCCTCGATCCGGAAACCGGCGGCACCGATCCTCGGGCGGACAAAAGCCACAGGCTTGACCACCGCCGCCGGCGGCCGCGCCCCCACGACCCGAACGCCGAAATCGGTCGGCGCCGCAGCCTCGCCAAGCATCATCGCGATCAAGCCCGCCAGCATGCTGCCCCCGCTCAAGCTTCGAGCGAAGTTTTATGCCTTTGGCGCCCCGGGGTCGAGTCTCGCGGCGTGCCGCTTCGGGTCAGCGAAGTCCCATCTTGTCGAGCTCGCCCGTCACCAGCGGATGGTAGAGCGGCCGCGCCTCGCGATAGACGCGGACCGCGATCGGCCGGCCCCAGCGCGGATCATCGGCAAGCGTCTTGATCAGCGGGCGGACGAACTTGCGGCGGCCCTGGCTGGTGAGAAAGCGCTCGAGCGCCGGCACCGCGGGATCGTACTTGTTGGCGACCGCGAGGCTCAGCCAGGCGTAGAGCACCTCGTTGTTGCCGGTCTCGTTCAGGCGATAGGCGCGCTCGAGTCCGTCGAGACGGGCGCGGGCGAGCGTGCGCGGCAACTTGTTGAGGAAGCGCAGGCGCTCGTCGGTGGTCCAGCCGCTCCAACGCGCGGGCGGCGCGCCACCGGCCTCGTAAGCGCTGACCGCGCGATCGACCTCGGCAAAGGCCTGCGGGTCGGCCGGAATGCTGTTGGCCGGCACGCCCGGACCATAGACCCAGGCATCGAGCTGGAGCTTGCGCTCGAGCGCCGGATTGCCGCGCACCAGCTCGCGGCGGACGTCGGCAAGGAACATGGCGCTGGTCACCGGCTGGAAGGCATGGCGATCGAACCAGCCGCGCAGGAACGCGTCGAAGCGCGGACGCCCGACATTGGCCTCGATCATCCGCAGGAAGGCCGCGCCCTTCTCATAGGCGATGTCGGTCAGGCCGACGTCGGGATTGCGACCGCGAAGGTCGATATGGAGCCGGGTGTCGGCACCCTTGGTCCCGCCATTGTCGGTAATTGCTTCGCCCAGCGCGTCGATGCCGAGCGCGACCTGCTGCCTGGCGACCTTCGGCCCGTAGATTTCCTCGACGATCCGGCGCTCGGCGTAAGTGGTCGTGCCCTCGTTGAGCCAGAAGTCGGCCCAGGTGGCATTGGTCGCGAGATTGCCCGACCAGCTGTGGGCGAGCTCGTGCGCGACGAGGCTGACGAGGCTCTTGTCGCCAGCGATGAAGGTCGGCGTCAGGAAGGTGAGGGTCGGGTTCTCCATGCCACCGAAGGGGAAGGAGGGCGGCAGCACGATCATGTCGTAGCGGCCCCAGCGATACGGCCCGAACAGGCGCTCGGCGGTGGCCACCATCTTCTCGGTGTCTTCGAGTTCGCGCGCGGCGGCGGGAAGGGTGGCGGGCTCGGCCCAGACCCCGGTGCGGGGACCCAGCGGCTGGAACTTCAGGTCGCCGACCGCGATCGCGATCAGATAGGGGGCGACCGGCTTGTCCATCGCGAAGGTGAAGGTGCGGGTGCCGCTGGCTGAATTGGCCACGTTCTGGCCGCCCTGCACCCCGCCGCCCGGCGCACTCATCACCGCGGTCAGCGGATAAGGAACCCGGATCGTCGCCGACCAGGTCTGGCGGATGCCGGGGCTGTCCTGCGTCGGAATCCAGCCGCGGTTGAGGATTGCCTGGCCCTGGCTGAAGAGGAAGGGCTGGCGCTTGCCGGCGGTCTGCGAAGGGGCGAGCCACTGCAGCGCCTCGGCATTGCGCGCGACATAGGCCACGCGGACCTTGCGGGTGCGCGGGCCGAGCTGGATCGTCAGTGGCCGGCCGAGTTCCGGGTCGGCCTTGCCGAAGGCGAAGGCGAGCGGACGGCCGGTCTCGGCATCATTGACCTTGGTGACCTGATAGCCCTTGCTGTCGAGGACCAGCGCGCCGGCGCCGGGGCGGCGGGCGATGTCGAGGGTGGCGCTGCCCGCTACCGAGCGTTGCGCGAAATTGACATCGAGATCGAGCGCGACGTGGGTCACCCGTGCCTCGCGCGGCCGGGCGAAGCTGTGCGGATCGACCGCGTCGGCGGTGGCGAGGACGGGCGCAATCGCCGGCGCTTCGCGCATCTGGGCGGGGAGGGCAGCCGGCGCGGAAAGCGCGAGGGCCGAGGCGAAAAGGAGAGCGTGACGGGTCATGGGAAACTCCTAGACTTTCCCGTGCACTAACCCCGACTGAACGGGGCGAGAAGCCTCAGTCGATCGCCCGGGCGTAGATGCTGTTGCGCGGCGCGGCCATCACCCGGCGCACCATCGGCTCGAAGAAGTCGAGCGGTGCGCTGTCATAACCCGGATCGAACGCGGCCTGGTCGTACAATTCGCAGAAGCGGGCGGTCGCCTCGAAGTGCGGGTGTCCGCGAAAGGCTTCGCGCATGTCGCGGTCGAGCCCGAGATGATGGAAGAAATAATAGCCCTGGAAGATGCCGTGCTGAGCGGTGATCCAGTGCAGTTCCTCGCTCACGAACGGCTTCACGATCGCCGCTGCGATATCAGGATGATTGTAGGAGCCGAGCGTGTCGCCGATGTCGTGGAGGAGAGCGGTCACCACATAATCTTCGCTTTCGCCCGCCCGGTGCGCGCGGGTGGCAGTCTGGAGCGAATGCTGGAGCCGATCGACCGGGAAGCCGCCATAGTCGCCGTCGAGCAATCGCAAATGATCGAGCACCCGGTCGGGCAGGGCCTTGGCGAAGGGCGAGAAGTGGCTGGCGATCGCCTGCCAGTCCTCCGCTGTTCCGTCCTCCATCGCGGTGAAACGGGCCTGCGCGGGATGCTCGGTCATGCTGTGACTCCTCAGGGCTTGTTGTGTCACCGTGCCCTGCCGCTCGCAATGGCGGGAGGCAGGGTCTATATGGCGGCGATGGCGACCGACAGCGCCCTGTTGACCGAACGGCCGCGACGGCCAGCGCGGGCGCTCGCGCCGCGCAAGGGGCCGATCGCGCGCACGGTAGGACTCGATGTCCCTTTCTTCGCCGACAAAAACCGCGCTTTTTGGGTACTCCAGTCGGCGGGCTGGATCGGCTATTTCATGCTCCGGACACTGGGCGGCGTCGCCAATGGCGTGCCCGCGATGTTCGTCGTTCATGCCCTTCTGCTGACGGCCACCGGCTATTCGCTGACCCTCCTGCTGGCCAGCCTCTACCGCCGTCTGATCACCATGCGGGCGCTCTACACCGTGATCCTGAGCCTCGGCGCGGTCCTGCTCGCGTCGGCCGCCTTCTCGGTCATCGAGACGTGGAGCAACGCGACCTTCGTCAAGCCGGGCGGCAGCGTCGTCGGGGTTCAGTGGTTCGGCGCGATCCTGCTCAACTTCGCCCTGCTCGCGGCCTGGTCGGCGCTCTATTACGGGATCAACTATTACCTCCTCCTTGAAGAGGAGATTGATCAGCGCGCCCGGCTCGAAAGCCAGGCCTCGACCGCGCAGCTGGCGATGCTGCGCTACCAGCTCAACCCGCACTTCCTGTTCAACACGCTCAACAGCATCTCGACGCTCGTCCTGTTGAAGCAGACCGAGCGGGCCAATGCGATGCTTGCGCGGCTGTCGTCGTTCCTGCGCTACACGCTCGCGAACGAACCGACCGCGCAAGTGACCCTCGCGCAGGAAGTGGAGACGCTGAAGCTCTACCTCGAGATCGAGAAGATGCGCTTCGAGGACCGCTTGCGGCCGCATTTCCGGATCGAGGCGCAGACGATCGGCGCGCGGCTGCCGAGCCTGCTACTTCAGCCGCTGATCGAAAATGCGATCAAATATGCGGTGACGCCGAGCGAAACCGGCGCCGACATCTGGCTCACCGCAGTGCCCGAGGGCGAATATGTCCGGATCGAAGTCGCCGATAACGGGGCCGGGGGGCAGGACGCGCTGGTCGCGACGCAGTCGACCGGCGTCGGTCTGGCGAACACCCGGGACCGTCTGGCGCAAGCCTATGGCGAGCGGCACCGGTTCGCGACAGGCAAGAACGAACATGGGGGGTTCAGCGTTACCGTCGAGATTCCGCTCGACGCCCGCCCGCTGACGGGCTGACGAGCGGCACGAACAACATAAGGACTTTCATGACGATCCGAACCATCCTGGTCGATGACGAACCCCTGGCGACCCAGGGCCTTCTCCTGCGTCTCGAGGCGCATGACGACGTCGAGGTGATCGCCACCGCCAGCAACGGTCGCGAGGCGATCCGCGCGATCAAGACCCACAAGCCCGATCTCGTCTTTCTCGACATCCAGATGCCGGGCTTCGACGGCTTTTCGGTGATCCAGGGCCTGATGGACGTCGATCCGCCGCTGTTCGTCTTCGTCACGGCCTATTCCGAGCATGCGCTCCGCGCCTTCGAGGTGCAGGCGGTCGACTATCTCGAGAAGCCGGTGCTCGAGGACCGGCTCGCGACGACCATGGAGCGGGTTCGCCAGCGCCTCGCCGAGCGTAATGCCGCGAGCCACGCGGTGCGGCTTCAGGAAGCGCTCGCTGAGCATGCGCCCGAAGCGGCCGAGGAACTCGAGGACGGCGCGCCCGCCGATCTCGCCCCCGGCCGGTTCGAGAAGATGATCAACATCAAGGACCAGGGACAGATCTTCCGGGTCGATGTCGACACGATCGAGCGGATCGACGCCGCCGGCGACTACATGTGCATCCAGACGGGCGACAACACGCTGATTCTGCGCGAGACGATGAAGGACCTCGAAAAGCGTCTCGACCCACGCCGCTTTCAGCGCGTCCACCGGTCGACCATCGTCAACCTCGATCTCGTCCGGCAGGTGAAGCCGCACACCAACGGCGAATGCTTCCTTGTGCTCAATTCGGGCGCGCAGGTGAAGGTCAGCCGGTCCTACCGCGACGTCGTTGCGCGCTTCGTGCACTGACGCAACGGTTCGCCAGGGCCTTGTGATCTTGCTGGATCGGCGGGATTGAGGGGGCATGAGCGGCACGTCTGACAGCGAAGCGATTGCGGGCGGCTTTGATTTTGCCCGCGTGCTCGGGATCGCCGACGCGCTGCCCATGCCGATCGCTTATGTCGACCGCTCGCTCCGATATCGCTTCACCAACAAGGCGATGGCCGAGTTCTTCGAGCGGAAGCGGAGCGACATTCTCGGCCGGAGCGTGATCGACAATCTCGGCGAGGAGGCGTTCCGGATCCGCGAGCCGATGCTCCGCGCGGCACTGGCCGGCGAGCGGCAGTGGTTCGCGGCGCATTATGACCATCCCTCGCGCGGACCGATCGCGCTCCAGACCGAATACCTCCCGCAGACCGATTCCGCCGGAAACGTGCTCGGCATCGTCATTATCGTCCAGGACGTGACCGAGCAGCGGGTCGCCGAGCGGGCCCTGCGCGAATCCGAGGCGCGTTTCCGCCGGATCGCCAACAATGCGCCGGTGATCATGTGGGTGACTCGGCTCGACCGGCACCGCGAATTCGTCAACGACGCCTATCTCGAATTCGCCGGGATCGCCCGCGAACAGGTCAACACCCACGAGTGGCGCGAGTGGATCCATTCCGAGGATTTCGAGCGGATGGTGGCCGAAAGCATCGCTGGCGAAGCGAGCCTCCAGCCTTTCTCGCTCGAAGGGCGCTACAAGCGCGCCGACGGCGAATATCGCTGGCTTCGTTCGGTTTCGAGCCCGCGCTTCGGTCCGGACGGCGAACTGATCGGTTTCATTGGCGCGGCATTCGATGTCACCGTGGCCAAGCAGGGCGAATTGCAGCTCAAGGCCGAGGTCGAGGCCCGGACCGAGGCGCTGGTGGACAGCGAGGCACGGCTCCGCGCCATCTTCGACAGCATCCGCGAGGTGGTGGTGCTGCTCGAACCCGACGGCACGGTGGTCCAGCTGAACCGCACCCGGACGAACTGGCGGCAGGCAGATCCCGACCAGGCGGTCGGCAAGAAGCTGTGGGACGCCCCGACCCTCCAGATGTTTCCCGAGCACCGGCCGCTGATCAGGCGCGCGGTCGCCGAGGCGGCGCAGGGAAAGGTGGTGCAGACCGAGATCGTGATGGAGCGGCCGGGCCAGCCGGGGGTGACGCTCGACATCTCGCTCAGTCCCGTGGCGGGCAAGGAAGGGGCGGTCACCTACATCCTGTTCGAGGCGCGCGATCTCACCGAACTCAAGCGCGCGCAGGAGCAGCTTCGCCAGAGCCAGAAGATGGAAGCCCTTGGCCAGCTGACTGGCGGCATCGCGCATGACTTCAACAATCTGCTGACCGTGGTCGTCGGCGGGCTCGATCTTATCGTCAAACGCGCCGAGGATCCCAAGCTCGAACGCTATGCCCGCAACGCACTCGAAGCAGCCGAGCGCGGTGCCCGCCTGACGGCGCAGCTGCTGGCCTTCAGCCGGGTCCAGCGGCTCGAGGTCAAGCCGACCTTCGTCGCCCCACTGATCGAGAACATGCGGCCGCTGCTCCGCAACGTCCTCGGTCCGGGGATCGAAAAGCGCTTCGATCTCGATACCGACATGGTGCCCGTGCTCGCCGACCCGACCCAGCTTGAGCTGGCGGTACTCAACCTCGCGATCAACGCGCGCGACGCCATGCCCGAAGGCGGGCGGCTCACCTTTGTCACCCGCACGACCGCGATCAGCAGCGATCCCGAGCTCGAACCGGGCGATTATATCGAGCTCAGCATTTCCGACACCGGCACCGGCATGACCGAGGAGGTGATGAACCGCGCCTTCGATCCCTTCTACACGACCAAGGAGGTCGGGCGCGGCACGGGCCTAGGCCTGTCGATGGTCTATGGCGTGGCGCGGCAATCGGGCGGCACTGCTCGGATCGAAAGCCGGGTCGGCGAGGGGACGACCGTTCGGCTTTACTTCCGGAAGGCGGACGGCGCGGTCACGGGGGAGCCGGGAGGGGCACCCGAAGCGGTCGAACCCGCCAAGGCCGAACCGACTGCCGACGTGCTGGTGGTCGATGACGATCACGATGTCCGCGGCTTCATCGTGGCGAGCCTCGAGGATCTCGGCTATTGCGTGCGCGAAGCGGTCGACGGTGCCTGCGGGCTCGAGGAATTTCGCCGTGCGACGCCCGACCTCGTGGTGCTCGACTATCTGATGCCGAACCTCTCGGGGGCCGAGGTGGCGGCGATCATGCGCGAGGAGCGGCCGGGTCAGGCGATCCTCTTCGTTTCGGGCTACAGCCAGACTGATGCGATCCGCGCCGCGGCGCCCGACGCCTTGCTCCTGCCGAAGCCCTTTCGCGCCGACGCGCTTGGTGCGGCGGTCAGGAAGGCGCTCGCCTAGCTCGCGAGCTTGCGGGCCTTGAGGCCAAGCACCAGCTGGTTCGCCCGCTCGTAGGAGAGCGGCTTGCCGAACAGATAGCCTTGGATCGTGTCGCAGCCGAGTTCGCGCATCCGCTCGAAGTCCTCGGCGGTCTCCACGCCCTCGGCAGTGACCGACATGCGGAAGTCTTTGGCCAGCTGCACGATCGACTTGATGATCGCGACATTCCCCGGGCGGGTGCCAGCGTCGCGCACGAAGCTGCCGTCGATCTTCAGTTTGTGGAACACAGCCTTGTTCAGATAGCCGATCGACGAATAGCCGGTGCCGAAGTCGTCGAGCGCGATCCCGACGCCGAGCGCGCGCAGCCGACCGAGGATGTCGAGGCTGCGGGTTGAGCTGTCGAGGAACACGCCCTCAGTCACTTCGAGCTCGATCCGGTTGCCCGGCAGCCGGTGGCGCGACAGCGCCTGGCTGACGACGTTCGGCAGGTTCGGCAGGATGATCTGCTTGGGGCTGACGTTGAGCGCGACGGTGATCGGCTCGGGCCAGCTCGCGGCAGCGCGGCAGGCTTCCTCGATGATGAATTCGCCAAGCGGGCCCATCAGGCCGCAATCCTCGGCCACCGGGATGAAGACGTTGGGTGGCACGAAGCCGCGGCGCGGGTGGTTCCAGCGGACCAGCGCCTCGAAGCCGACGAGCTTCTGGTTCTTCGCGCTGACGAGCGGCTGGAAGGCGAGGTGAAACTGCTTTGCCTCGAGCGCGGAACGCAGGTCGGCTTCGAGCCGGACGCGGTCCTCCTGCTCGCTCTGGAGCTCGGAACTGAAGTAGCGGACCACGCCGCGGCCGGCGTCCTTGGCTTCGTAGAGCGCGAGGTCGGCCTTGAGGATGAGGTCGTCGACGGTCGCCCCGTCGATCGGGCCGAAGGCGCAGCCGACCGAGACGCCGATGCGGATCTCGGTCCCGTCGACCATGAACGGTTCGGCGATGGCGACGATGATCCGGTCGGCGAGCTGCTCGATCTTCTTGCGGCTCTGCGCGTCCGGGATGACGATCGCGAATTCATCGCCGCCGAGGCGTCCGACATGGCCGTCAGCCGAGACTTCGTCGCACAGCCGTTTGGCCACCGCCTGGAGGACCGCGTCACCCTTGGGATGCCCGAAGGTGTCGTTGACCGGCTTGAACCCGTCGAGGTCCAGGAACATGATCGCGCAGGGCACATTGCCCGCCGTGGCGGCGCGCAGCGCTTCGCCGAGGAGCTGGCGGACGCGGCCGCGATTGGGCAGGCCAGACAGCACGTCGACATTAGCAAGGTGGGTCAGGCGCTCCTGCGTGTGGCGGACGTCGGTGACGTCGAGTCCGACGCCGCGGAAACCCTCGAACCGGCCGGCGGTGTCGATAATCGGGTCGCCCGACAGCGCGATCCAGCGATGGCCTCGCCCGGTCTTCAGCTCCATCTCGAGATTGGTGAAGGGCTGCTTGTTGAGCAGCACCTTGCCCAGTTCCGAATGGCCACCAAGCAGCGAGGGCAGCGAGTGGCCGAGGATCTGGGTCGAGGGCCGACCGATCAGCGCGCCCATCCGGCTCGAGATATAGACCACGCGGTTTTCGGCATCGACCTGCCACAGCCAGCCCACGCCGCGCTGCTCATACTCCTGGAGGAGGAGCGTGGCGCTCTCGGACTGCGAGCCCATGTCGGCATTGGTCTTGAGCTGGCCGGCGGCCCAGCGCGCGACGGTCAGCACCCCGAAGATGGCGACGCCGAGGACGAAGAGCATCGCCAGCAGTTGCTGGAACTCGACCGTCGACTTCATCAGCAGCAAGGCGACCGAAAGGCCCGCGGTGAAGGCGCTCATCCAGGCGACGGCGCAAGCAAAGGTAACGACGAGGCCAAGCCCTGCGATGCCGACGCCTGCGATGAGCGTGCCGGCGATGATCTGGCCAGGCGTGCCGAGCGTCGGGAACAGATACAGCGGAAGGCTCAGCCACACGGCCGCGCGCACCAGCACGTCGCCGATCATCAAGGAGACCGGAACCGAATGGCCGGCCCGGCCGACGCAGCTGACCGCCTGGCTCTGGCTCCAGCGCATCGCGACATAATTCAACAAGCACACGGCACCCGACCAGCCGAGCAGCCAGCTCGCCGGCACCGAGCCCCAGAGCGCGACGGTGAACAGCACGGCCGCGACGCCATTGGCGAGGGCGAAGAAGGGAGCGAGCTGACCGCGGGCGATCAGCTGGACGTCACGCAGCGGGGAAGATGCCGAATCATTGTCGCGGGCGAACGCGGCCGATTCGCCATCGGGAAGGCGAGCAGCGATCATGCGCTTGTAGCGGTCGGGGGCCTCGTACATCGTCTCGATCTGACTCCTGTCAGAGGCGAGCTAGCCCGAAGAGGGTTGAGACCGAGTTAAGAGACGCGACTTAACAGCACGTCCGGCGAGAGCCCGGGGCTGCCGGCGCCGGCCTGTTCGGCGGCACGGATGGCGTCCGCGATGACGCGATTGACCGGGGTCGCGATCCCGAGCTTTTCACCCCGGCGGATGATCGCCCCCTGAAGGTCGCCGATCTCGGTCGGGCGTCGCCGTTCGAGATCCTCCCACATCGACGATCGCGCGGTGCGGTCGATCCGGACCCCGCGCTTCGCCACCTGCCGGAACAGGAAATTCGGCAGCCGAAGCATGCGCGGCATCCGTGTCACCGGAATCTTGCTCATGCTCCACGGCGCGAGCCCCTCGGCCCGGAACACCGCCAGCGCCTCGTCCTGCGCGGCGGCGAAGAGCTTGCGCCAGCGCCGGTCGGCGAGCTGCTCGGCGAGCGTCAGGCCCGACAGGGCGTTGAGCGCATTATTCAGGTTGTAGAGGAGTTTGCCCGCCAGCACCTCGTCCATCCGCGGGTGGCAGACGAGATCGAGATGCGGCGCCACGAACAGCGGGCACTCGCCGCCGACGTCCTCGATCACCACCGGCCCGCTGGTCCCGCGATGGAAGACCCCGTCGCCGCGACCGAGCACGTTGAAGCTCACCATCCCGGCATGGATCCGGCGACCGGGCAGCACCGCCCGCAGCCGCGCTGCATTGTCGAGCCCGTTCTGAAGGCTGACCACCACTGCCGTCTCGGGCGCATGTGTCGCGATGAGGCGGCCCATTTCCTCGGTCTGCCCGCTCTTGACTGTGACGAGGATCAGGCTGGCGTCGGCGAAGGCGGCCTGAGGGTCGGCGGTGACCGCGACGTCGCTGCTCGAAATCGCCTCCGAGCAGCCTTCGAAGCTCGTCAGGGTCAGGCCCTTCGTCGCCACCGTGTCAACCAGCGTCGGCCGCCCGAGCAAGGTCACCCGGTTGCCGCCGAGCGCGGCCAGCCCGCCGACGAAACAACCGATGCTGCCCGCGCCCGCGATGGTGATCCTATGGTCCATCGGCCGTGTCGTGGCGTGCGTCCAAGGCATTGACAAGCATGGCGCGTGCCGGAAAGAAGGCCGCCATGATCCAGCAGTGGCATCAGTGGCGGAACATGGTGGCGGCAGCGCGATGGCGTTGGCGGTGAACTGAAGTCGTCACCGTCCTTCCAAGCGAACAGCCGCCCGCCCTCATCAGGCGGGCTTTTTCATGTCCGAAAGCATTTTCATGAGCCCCACTGCCCAATATACCGCCGTCATCCCGCCCGCGCCGCCGGTCGATACCGGACCCGTACCCAATCCCCTGCCGCGCCTGCTTGCGGGCGAGGACCTCAGTGCCGAGGATAGCCAGCACCTGTTCGAGCGGCTGGTTCTCGGCCGGCTCGAGCCGGGAGAGATCGGTGGGATGCTCATCGCGCTTCGAATGAAGGGCGAAACGCCCGAGGAAATGATCGGTGCAGCCCAGGCCCTCCTCGCCGCCGCCACGCCCTTCGAGCGCCCGGACGGGCAGTTCGCCGATTGCTGCGGCACCGGCGGCGACGGGTCGGGGACGATCAACGTCTCGACCGCGGCCGGGCTGGTCGCGGCGGCAGCGGGCCTCAAGGTCGCCAAGCACGGCAATCGCTCGGTCTCGAGCAAATGCGGGTCGGCCGACGTCCTCGAAGCGCTCGGGGCAAAGCTCGAGCTCAGCCCGGCGCGGGCCCGCGCAGTGCTCGACGAGACCGGCTTCACCTTCCTGTTTGCGCCGGCCTATCACCCGGGCATGCGCCACGCCGCCGTCGTCCGACGCCAATTGTCGGTGCGAACGGTGATGAACCTCCTGGGCCCTTGCGTGAACCCGGCCCGTCCGCCGGTTCAATTGCTCGGCGTCGCCGACGTCCGCATGCTCCGCCGGATCGCGCAGGTTCTCCAGGCGCTCGGCGTCGAGCAGGCGCTGGTGGTCCATGGCAGTGGCCTCGACGAGGTTGCGCTTCACGGTGAGACCCGGGCCATCCGACTCTCGGGCGGCGAACTCGAGGAACTGACCCTGTCGCCCGAGGACGCCGGCTTCGAGCCGGTCGCGCTTCATGCGCTCGAGGGCGGCGATCCGGCCGAAAATGCGCAGCGCTTGCGGGCTCTGCTCGACGGCGGCGGATCGGACGCCGAGAATCAGGCGGTCGCGCTCAATGCGGGTGCCTTGCTCTGGACTGCGGGTCGCGCTCCCTCCTTCCGCGATGGCGTCGCCCACGCCCTCGATCTGCTGCGCTCGGGTGCGGCCGGACGAACCCTCGACGCCTTCGTCGCGGCGAGCCGCGCATGAGCGTTCTTGCCGAGATAGTCGCGCACAAGCGCCGCGAGGTCGCCGAGCGTCTCCGCGACTTCGATCCCGCCGGCGTCGCGCCGACCACCCGCAGCATGCGCGCCGCGCTGGCCCGGCCAGGCGCCCGCTTCATCATGGAAGTGAAGCGCGCCTCGCCCTCGGGGCATCGCTCGCGCCACGACGTCGGCAGCGCCATCGCCGCTTATGCCGGGGTCGCCGATGGAGTCAGCGTCCTGACCGACGAACGCTATTTCGCCGGCTCCTTCGCTGCGCTCGACGAGGTTCGCGCCAGGTTCGATGGCCCGATCATCGCCAAGGACTTTGTGGTCGTCGCGGCCCAGGTCGGCGAGGCCCGCCGCCACGGCGCTGACGCGGTGCTGTGCATGCTCTCGGTCCTCGACGACGACGAGGCGAAGGCGGTGATGGCTGAGGCGCAGCGGCTCGGCATGGACGTGCTGGTCGAGGTCCATGACGAAGCCGAACTCGCCCGTGCGCTCGGCCTTGGCGCAACCCTTGTCGGGATCAACAACCGCGACCTCAAGACGCTGAAGACCGATCTCGCGGTGACCGAGCGCCTCGCCGCGCTCGTGCCGGACGGCGTCACTCTGGTGAGCGAATCAGGCGTGGCGACGCGCGCTGACGTCGAGCGGCTCGGCAGCCATGCCAACGCCTTCCTCGTCGGCTCCTCGCTGATGGCGGCCGACGATGTTCACGAGGCGGCGCGGGCGCTGGTCTTCGGGCGGGTGAAGATCTGCGGGCTGACCCGGGACGAGGACGTCGAGGCCGCCGCTGCATCGGGTGCGACCCATGCCGGCCTCATCATGGTTCCGGGTACGCCCCGCGCGCTCTCCCTCGAGCAGGCGCGACCCCTCGCAGCCGCTGCCCGCACGGCCGGCCTCAAGCCCGTCGGCGTCTTCCGCGACCGACCTGCCGACGAGATCGCCGACACCGCCGAAGCGCTCGGCCTCACTGCGGTCCAGCTCCATGGCGATGAAAGCGCGGCCAACGTTGCGGGGCTCCGGGACCGCTTCGAAGGCGAAATCTGGACTGCCGGCTTTGCGGATCGCGGCGGCGACCGCCTCGTCTTCGACAGCCCCGGCGGCGGCACCGGCGAACCCTGCGACTGGGACGCAGTTCGCGCCCATCCCGACAGGGTCCGTGCCTTCCTCGCCGGCGGCATCGGTCCCGACAACGCGCGCGCGGCGCAAGCCACCGGCGTCTACGGCCTCGATGCCAGCTCGCGTCTCGAAAGCGCGCGGGGAATCAAGGATCATCACAAAGTGCGGGCGCTATTCGACGCGCTTCGCCTCCCCGACCGGAGTCAGACAAATGAAGCATGACGGACGTTTTGGCCGCTTCGGCGGATGCTTCGTGCCCGAGATTCTGGTCCCGGCACTGGAGCAACTCGAAGGCGCTTTCCTCGAAGCCGAGGCCGATGCGGGCTTCCGCGTCGAGCTCGACCATCTCCTCGCCACTTATGCCGGCCGTCCGACCCCGCTGACCCGCTGCCGCAATCTCGGCGCCGACACGCCCGCGCGCATTTACCTCAAGCGCGAGGACCTGCTCCACGGCGGCGCGCACAAGACCAACCAGGTGCTCGGCCAGGCCCTCCTCGCTAAGCGCATGGGCAAGACGCGCCTCATCGCCGAGACCGGCGCCGGCCAGCACGGCGTCGCGACCGCGCTCGCCGGGGCGTTGTTCGGTCTCGAGACCGAAATCTACATGGGCGCCGACGACGTCGCACGGCAACAATTGAACGTCTTCCGGATGGAGCTGATGGGGGCGAAGGTCATCCCCGTCACTGCCGGCGACCGGACCCTCAAGGATGCCGTCAACGAAGCGCTCCGCGACTGGACCGCGAGCTTCGCCAATACCCATTATCTGCTCGGCACTGCGGCCGGCCCGCACCCCTTCCCGACCATGGTCCGCCAGTTCCAGCGGGTGATCGGCAAGGAAGCGCGCGCGCAGGTGCTCGAGGTCGAGGGCCGCTTGCCCGACGCGGTCCTCGCCTGCGTCGGCGGTGGATCGAATGCGATCGGCATGTTCGCCGACTTCCTCGAGGATGACAGCGTCCGGCTCGTCGGCTGCGAGGCGGCGGGCAAGGGTCTTCACGGCCACGAGCATGGCGCGACCATCCTCAAGGGGACGCCGGGCATTCTCCACGGAACCGAGACCCTGCTGCTCCAGGATCGCGACGGGCAGATCGCCGATACCTGGTCGATGTCGGCCGGGCTCGACTATCCAGGTGTCGGCCCCGAGCACGCCTATCTGCGTGACATCGGCCGCGCCGACTATGTCGGGGTGACCGACGAGGATGCGCTCGCCGCTTTCCAGGCGCTGTCCCGCTCCGAAGGCATCATCCCCGCCTTCGAAAGCGCCCACGCCATCGCATACGCCCTCAAGATGGCGCGCGAGGCCGAGCGCGAAACCGTCATCGTCCTCAATCTCTCGGGCCGCGGCGACAAGGACATGGCGAGCGCGGTCAAGCTGCTGAAGGGCGACGCGCAATGAGCCGCTATGACGAGATGTTCGCCCGCCTGAAGCAGAAGGGCGAAGGTGCGTTCGGGGCCTTTCTCATGCTCGGCGACCCCGACAAGGTGACCAGCGCCGGCCTCCTCGACACATTGGTCGAAGCCGGCGCCGACATGATCGAGGTCGGTATTCCCTTCAGCGATCCCGTCGCCGACGGCCCGGTCATCCAAGCCGCCTCGGAACGCGCATTGCGCTCGGGCATGCGGGTCGACGACAGCTTCGCCCTCATCCGCGACTTCCGCGCCCGGCATCCGGCGGTGCCGATCGGCATCCTTACATACGCCAACATCCTCCACGCCCGCGGCCGGGAACAGTTCATGGCGGACGCGGCGGCGGCCGGCGCCGACTCGATCCTCGTCGCCGACGTCCCGAGCCTCGAAGCGCCGCGCTACAGTGAGGCGGCGAAGGCCGCCGGGCTCGACCTCGTGATGATCGCCGCGCCCAACACGCCCGCGCCCGTGCTCGACCGCATCGCTGCGCTGTCGAGCGGCTACACTTATTGCGTCGCCCGCGCCGGGGTCACGGGCACGAGCGAGCAGCTAACCCTCGATCACGGGCCTTTGTTCGAGGGCCTCGCCGGGGCGGGCGCGCCGCCGCCGATCCTCGGCTTCGGCATCTCGACCCCCGAGCAGGTCCGCGAAGCGCTCCGGAGCGGTGCCGCAGGCGTCATCGCGGGCTCGGCGCTGGTCAAATGCGGGACCGACCGCGTCGCGCTCGACAGCCTTGTCACCGCCCTCAAGGGCGCTACGAGCCTGCTCGAAACCGAAGAGGAACATCATGGCCGTATCGCTTGAGGGTCGCACCGCCATCGTCACCGGCGCCGGAGGCGGCCTTGGCCGCACCCATGCCCTGCTGCTTGCGCGTGCCGGCGCCCGGGTCATCGTCAACGACATCCCCCAGTCGCTTGGCAACGCCGAGGCCGTGGTCGCGGAGATCGAGGCCGCCGGCGGACAGGCCGAGGCCTTCGGCGCGAGCGTGACCGACGAAGCCGCGGTCGCCGAGATGGTCGCGCACGCCGGCGCCGTCGACATCCTCGTCAACAATGCCGGCATCCTGCGCGACAAGAGCTTCGCCAAGATGAGCCTCGACGAGTTCCGGCTCGTCATGGACGTCCACCTCATGGGCAGCGTCATCTGCACCAAGGCGGTGTGGGACGGGATGCGCGAGCGCAATTACGGCCGCATCGTCATGACCACCTCGTCGAGCGGGCTCTACGGCAATTTCGGCCAGAGCAATTACGGCGCGGCCAAGATGGCGCTCGTGGGCCTCATGCAGACGCTGTCGATCGAGGGCGCCAAGAACAACATCAAGGTCAATTGCCTCGCGCCGACCGCGCGCACCGCGATGACCGAGAACCTGCTTCCGCCGCAGGCGCTCGAGCTGCTCGGTCCCGAATATGTCAGCCCGGCGCTCCTCGCGCTGGTCGCCGACCATGCGCCGAGCCGGACGATCCTCGCTGCCGGTGCCCAAGGCGTCGAGCAGGCGCATGTCACGCTGACCAAGGGCATTTCGATCAAGGGCATGGACGACCTCGAGGCCGCTTCGGCGATCCTCGACCGGCTGGGCGAGATCGGCGATCCCGCCACCGCGACCATTCCCGCCTCGGGTCTCGAGCAGGGCCAGGTCGAGCTCGGCAAGGCCCTCGGCGCCTGATCATGGGCGAGGTCTGGCATCCGGCTCTCTGGCGATCGCGCCCAGCGGCGCAGCAGCCGGTCTATGCCGATGCCGAGGGCCTCGCTGCCGTCGAGGCTGACCTCGCGAGTGCCGACGCGCTCGTGACCCCCGAGGCGGTCGAAGCGCTCCGGCGCCGGCTGGCCGAGGCTTCGGACGGCCGGGCCCTGCTCCTTCAGGGGGGTGACTGCGCCGAGACCTTCGCGCCCGCCGACGTCGCCGGGCTCGTCGCCTTATTCGACCGCCTGTCCGACGCGCTGCCGCTGCCGGCGGTGCCGGTCGCGCGCCTCGCCGGCCAATATGCCAAGCCACGCACGGTCGAGGGCGAGGTGTGGCGCGGCGAGATCGTCAACAGCCGTGATGCACTCACGCCCGACCCCGCCCGGATGCGTACCGCCTACGCGCATGCGGCGGACACGGCGCGGAGGGTGCCCGATGGCCTCTTCCTCAGCCACGAGGCCTTGCTTCTGCCCTACGAGGAGGCGCTGGTCAGGGAGGGGCTGGATGGCCGCTGGTGGAGCGGGTCGGGCCACATGCTGTGGATCGGCGACCGGACCCGGCAGATCGATGGCGCGCATCTCGCCTTTGCCGCCGGCATCGCCAACCCGCTCGGGGTCAAGCTCGGCGACATTGGCGCCGACGAATTGCTGCGGCTGTGCGACCGGCTCGATCCCGATCATCGGGGGGGCCGACTGACATTGATCGTCCGGATGGGCGCCGCGATCGGCGACCGCCTGCCCGGGCTGATGCGCGCGCTCCGCTTGGCAGGGCGCCAGCCGCTGTGGGTCAGCGACCCGCTTCACGGAAACACCGAACGCGGCGGTCCGCGCAAGATCCGGCGCCTCGAGACCATCCTGCGCGAGGTCGCGGCCTTTGTCGCCATCGCCCGGAGCGAAGGCGTGCATCCGGGCGGCCTCCACCTCGAGATGACCCCCGAGGACGTCGCCGAATGCACCGGCGGCCTCGAGGGCGCTGGCTGGACCAGCGCCTGCGATCCGCGGCTCAACCCGCGCCAGGCGCTCGCCGTGGTCGGAGCCTTCGCCGCCGCCATCGAGCAGCGAGACGCGGCCTGAAACTGCGCGCCACCTCAGCCGGCCCTCTGAGCGGCCGCTTCGTCGTTCCCGGCGACAAGAGCCTGTCGCACCGGGCGCTGATTCTCGGCGCGCTTGCGAGGGGCGAGACGGTGATCGCGGGGCTGCTCGAAAGCGAGGACGTGCTCGCGACCGCGGCGGCACTGCGCGCCTTCGGGGTCCGGGTTGAGCAGTTCGGGCCGGGCCGCTGGCGTGTGCTCGGCGGCGACTGGACCAGCCCGAACGAGCCGATCGACTGCGGCAACAGCGGGACCGGCGTCCGGCTTCTGCTCGGCGCGGCGGCGGGCCGCGGGGTGAGGGCGACCTTCACCGGCGACGCAAGCTTGAGCAAGCGTCCGATGCGGCGGGTCAAGGCGCCGCTCGAGGCGATGGGGGCGACCTTCGAGGGCGGCGACACGCTGCCGCTGACGCTGACCGGCGGGGTGACGCACGGGATCCGTCACTTGAACGTGCCAGCGAGCGCGCAGGTCAAGTCGGCGGTGCTGCTTGCGGGGCTTGGCATCGACCAGCCGGTCGAGGTCGCCGAGCCCGTCCCGAGCCGCGACCATAGCGAGATCATGCTCGGCGAGTTCGGGGCCGAGCTCGAACGCGACGGCGATGTCGTCCGCCTCGGCGCGCGGCGGGGGCTGACCGGCCGGCTGGTCGAGATCGCCGGCGATCCGTCCTCGGCAGCCTTTGCGCTCGGCGCGGCGGCGATCGTGCCGGGGAGCGAGGTCATGGTCACCGACGTGCTTTTGAACCCGCATCGTTCGGGCTTCGTGATGGCGCTCCAGCGGATGGGCGCGGACCTTGCGATGAGCAACATCCGCGGGCGTGGCGGCGAGACGATCGGCGACGTCCGGGTCCGCTTCGGCCCGCTCTTTGGCGCCGAGTTCACGGCCGAGGAGATCCCTTCGATGGTCGACGAGATCCCCATCCTCGCGGTGGTCGCGGCGGGAGCGCGGGGCGAGACCCGGATCGAGGGATTGGACGAGCTCCGCCACAAGGAGAGCGACCGGCTGGCGCTGATGGCCGAGGGGCTGGCCGCCTGCGGGGTCGACGCCTTCGCCGACGGCGACGCGCTGGTGGTGCGTGGTGGTTCGATCCGCGGCGGGGCCAGTGTGCGAACCGAGGGGGATCACCGGATCGCGATGAGCCACCTCGTGCTGGGACTCGCGGCCGAGCAGCCAGTTACCGTCGACGCGGCCGAAATGATCGCCACCAGCTTTCCGACCTTCCGCGAGGCGATGCGGGGGATCGGCGCCAGGATCGAGGAAGTGGCATGAGCTGGAACAGCTTCGGGCGATTGTTCCGCTTCACCACCTGGGGCGAGAGCCATGGGCCGGCGATCGGGGTGGTGGTCGACGGCTGTCCGCCGGGCATCGCGCTGGGCGAAGACCATGTGCAGGGCTTCCTCGACGCGCGGCGGCCGGGAACGGGGCGTAACGTCTCACCGCGGCAGGAGCCCGACCGGGTGCGGATCCTGTCGGGGGTGTATGAGGGACGGACGACCGGCACGCCGATCGCGATGACCATCGAGAATGTCGACGCGCGTTCGAAGGATTATGCCGGCCTGCCGCCGCGGCCGGGCCATGCCGATGCGGCCTATGACGCCAAATATGGCTTCCGTGATCCGCGCGGTGGTGGCCGGGCGAGTGCCCGGGAGACCGCGATGCGGGTCGCGGCCGGCGCGGTGGCGCGGCTGGTGATCCCCGAGGTGACGATCACGGCCCGCGTGGCGGAGATCGGTGGCGAGGCGGATGCGGGCGCATGGGACGCGCTGCTTGACGCGGCGCGGGGCAACCAGGACAGCCTCGGGGCAATCATCGAAGCGACCGCCGAGGGCGTGCCGGCGGGGTGGGGGGCGCCCATCTATGCCAAGCTCGACGCCGAGCTGGCCGCGGCGTGCATGGGGATCAATGCGGTCAAGGGCGTCGAGATCGGCGAGGGCTTCGCGGCGGGCCGGGCACGGGGCCGGGAAAGCCTTGCCGCGATGCAGGCCAGCGGGATCGACGGCGGCATCTCGACCGGGCAGCCGATCCGGCTCCGAGTCGCGTTCAAGCCGACCAGCAGCATCGGCATCGGCGGGCGGCACGACCCCTGCGTCGGGATCCGCGGGGCGCCGGTGGTGGAAGCGATGGTGGCCCTGGTGCTGGCCGACCAGAAACTGCTGAATCGTGGCCAATGTGGTTAATCGGCCACAGCAAAGGTCTCGAAGGTCCCAGGGTAAGCGAGTCGAAATCGGCGTTTACGGGTTCTATTACTAAACACCTAAAGCGAACCGCTCCGGTACTTAGATCAGGTGAAATCATACTTTGCAAGGGGGTTGCGTGTGGCTTCTTCACCCCCTCGCTGCGCGGAGTGGTGCCCCCGTTACGGGAAGGAGCTCACTTCAATGACATTTGAAGCGGTCGAATGGCTCGAGGCAGTCGCGGCAACGCCATTGGCTCTTGCAGGGGGTCGAGCCGAAGCGGCTGACTTCCTCGACCGCTGACGAGCCGCATTGGGGGCAGGCAACCTCGCCCGAGGGCTCGGGCGGAGCGATGCCGTAGCGGCGGAGTTTTTCGCGGCCCTCGGGCGTGATCCACTCGGTCGTCCACGGCGGCGCGATGACGGTCTCGATGGCGGTCGAACGAAAACCGGCAGCATCGAGCGCGGCGCGGATCGACTGCTCGATGAAGAGGGTCGCGGGGCAGCCCGAATAGGTCGGGGTGATCGTCACCTTGTCGGGCGAGACAGCGCGGACGATCCCGAGCTCCACCACCGAAACGGCGGGAATCTCGGGATCGGGAACGTCGGCGAGGACGTCCCAGATCGCCTGCCCGGTCGACGCTGGCGGCATCAGACGCGTTCGACGACCATCGCGATGCCCTGGCCGACGCCGATGCACATGGTGGCGAGGCCGTAGCGGCCGCCGGTCTGGCGAAGCTGGAGCGCGGCGGTGCCCGCGAGGCGCGCACCGCTCATGCCCAAGGGATGGCCGAGGGCGATCGCGCCGCCATTGGGGTTCACGCGCGCGTCGTCGTCGGGAAGGCCGAGTTCGCGCAGCACGGCGAGGCCCTGGGCAGCGAAGGCTTCGTTCAACTCGATGACGTCGAGCTGGTCGAGGGTGAGACCGAGGCGCTTGAGGAGCTTGGTAGTCGCCGGTGCGGGGCCGATGCCCATGATGCGCGGGGGGACGCCCGCGACTGCGGTGCCGAGGACGCGGGCGATGGGCGTGAGGCCGTATCGCTTCGCGGCGTCTTCCGACGCGATCAGCAAGGCGGCGGCGCCGTCGTTGACCCCCGACGCATTGCCGGCGGTGACGGTGCCGTCCTTGCGGACGATGGGCTTCAGCGCCGCGAGCTTGTCGAGGCCGGTGAGGCGGGGATGCTCGTCCTTGTCGACCGTCGTCACCTCGCCCTTGCGGCCGGGGATGGCGACAGGGACGATCTCGGCGGCGAGGCGCCCATGGGCCTGCGCCGCGGCGGCCTTTTCCTGGCTGCGGTGAGCAAAGGCGTCCTGGTCCTCGCGGTTCACCTTGAAGTCGTCGGCGACGTTCTCGGCGGTCGAGGGCATGGTGTCGTCGCCATAGGCGTCACGGAGCTTCGGATTGACGAAGCGCCAGCCGATGGTGGTGTCGTAGATTTCGGCGTTGCGGTCGAAGGCGGACTGCGCCTTGGGCATGACGAAGGGCGCTCGGCTCATGCTCTCGGACCCGCCGGCGATGATCAGGTCGGCTTCGCCCGAGCGGATGGTGCGCGCGGCCATGGCGACCGCGTCGAGGCCCGAGCCGCACAGGCGATTGAGGGTGACGCCGCCGCTATCCTGGGGGAGACCGGCGAGGAGACCCGCCATCCGCGCGAGGTTGCGATTGTCCTCGCCCGCCTGGTTGGCGCAGCCGAGGATGATGTCGTCGAGCGCGGCCCAGTCGACCGACGCGTTGCGGTCCTTCAGCGCGCGGACCGGGATGGCGGCAAGGTCGTCGGCGCGGACCGGGGACAGCGCGCCGCCGTAGCGGCCGATCGGGGTGCGGATGTAGTCGCAGATGAAGGCGTCGATCATTCGTAACCTCAAGTTGAGTGTCATCCCGGGCTTGACCCGGGACCCGCCTTTTCTTCCTGCATGCGGAGAAGGCAGGCAGACCCCGGGTCAAGCCCGGGGTGACGGTAATCAGATCACGCCGCGGCGGATCTGGTCGAGTTCGATGCTCTCGAACAGCGCCTTGAAATTGCCCTCGCCGAAGCCCTCGTTCCCCTTGCGCTGGATGAGCTCGTAGAAGATCGGGCCGATGACGTTCTGGGTGAAGATCTGGAGCAGCAGGCCCTGGCCTTCGGTCGGCGCGCCGTCGACGAGGATCTTGCGCTTCTTGAGCTCGTCGAGGGGCTCGCCGTGACCCTTCACGCGCTCGTCGAGCAGGTCGTAATAGGTGTCGATCGTGTCCTGGAAGGGGATGCCGCGGGCCGAGAGGATGTCTACGCTGGCATAGATGTCGTCGGTGCCGAGCGCGATGTGCTGGATGCCCTCGCCCTTATATTCGCGGAGGAATTCCTCGATCTGGCTCTTGTCGTCCTGGCTCTCGTTCAGCGGGATTCGGATCTTGCCGCAAGGGCTCGTCATCGCCTTGGAGAAGAGGCCGGTGACCTTGCCCTCGATGTCGAAGTAGCGGATCTCGCGGAAGTTGAAGAGCTTCTCGTAGAAGTCGGCCCAGACGACCATGCGGCCGCGCTGGACGTTGTGGGTGAGGTGGTCGAGGTAGACGAGGTGGCTGGCGGCCTTGGCCATCGCGTCCTCGTAGCCGGGCAGATAGTCGAAGTTGGCGGCATAAGCGTCGCCGTGCGCGCCATATTGGTCGACGAGATAGAGGAGCGACCCGCCAATGCCCTCGATCGCGGGCCAGCCGAGGCCCTTCGCCGTGACGTCGGTGGCGCCGAGTGACAGCGCGCGGGCGTGGGCCGCGGCGGCGTCCTTCACCCGGAAGGCCATGGCGACCGCGCTCGGCCCATGCTCCTTCGAGAAGTCGGCCGCATGGCTCTCGTCATGGGCGTTGATCAGGAAGTTGATGTCGCCCTGGCGGTGGAGCGTGATGTCCTGCGTCTTGTGGCGCGCGATGGCGGGGAAGCCCAATTTGTCGAACAGGTCGCGCAGGAGCTTGGGTTCGGGCGCGGCATATTCGACGAATTCGAAGCCGTCGGTGCCCATCGGATTGTCGAGGCCGAGCGGACCCTTGTCGGTGGCGGGCTCGAGCGTGGTGGTGGCCATGGTGGAGGTCTCCTTCTTGGCCTATCCCCTGCGCTTGGGCGGGCGGAGTTTCAAGATGGCGGGAGACAGGTGATGGGTTGGGAAGAACGGGATGGCGCGCTGTGGAAGAGCTTCCGCTTCGCCGACTTCAGCGAGGCGTTCGGCTTCCTCACGCGGGTCGCGCTGCATGCCGAGAAGGTCGACCACCATCCCGAATTCACAAGTGTCTGGAACCGGGTCGACTTCCGGTTGACGAGCCATGACGCGGACGGCGTGACCGACCGCGACCATCGGCTGGCCGCGGCGATCGACGCTATCGCGGATCAGTAGGGGCGGCCGGTCAGCTTCTTGTTCTTGTTGGCGCCCATCACCGCGCCGACGATGCCGCCGATGATCGGTCCGACGATCGGCAGGGGGATGGCGACGATCGCGCCAACGGCGGCGTATTTGGCGATGCGCTTGCCTTCTTGGGTCATGGGTCTTGTTCCTTTCAGGTGAACATGTCGGTCTTGAGCGGCTCGGACGGGCCGAACCAGATGACGTGGCTTGTGTGGTCCGAACGGTCGTCGCCGGTCGAAGGATGCGCGAAAACGGTGAGGCCGCGGCGATGCATCGGCAGCCAGGCGGCGAGCGCGCCGAACCGCTCGGGCGCGACGGTCAGCTGGACCGAGCCACGCGGGTGGGGGCCGACAGGGCGGGTGTGGAAGTGGCCGGTGGCGGTGCCGAAGCGGCCGGCGATGTCGGCGGCGACCGCGCGGGCGAGATCGACCTCGTCGGCATCGAAATAGAGGTGAACGTGGAAGTCGGTCGGCTCGGTCATGCCGGTGAGGTGGGAATTGCGCGCCTGAATGGAAGGGCCAGCTTCCGTTCAGCCGCTTCGTGCGTTAAGCTGCGGTCATGACGATCCGCGTTGCCAGCGCTGCTTATTATTATCCCGCCACGGTGGGGATGAGCTGACGCGCGCATAAAACGCACCGAGTTCACCACCCCGCCAGGCCCACGGTCCGGCGGGGTTTTTTGTGTTTGGAGACAAAGATGTTCCAGGAATTTCAGGAGAGTGGCGGCGGGCGACCGGGCTGGTCGGCGTGGGTGGTCGACCAGGGCTGGGCGGTCTTTACCGCCGACGAGCATGCGACGTGGGACATCCTGTACGCGCGGCAGACGGCGCTGCTGGACGGGCTGATCGTCGATCGCTTTTTCGACGGGCTGGCGAAGCTCGGCCTCGGCGATGGCGGGATCCCCGAGCTCGGCGCGCTCAACGAGCGGCTGCTGCCTTTGACCGGGTGGCGCTGCGTGGCGGTGGCGGGGCTGGTGCCCGACGAGGCCTTTTTCGCGATGCTCGCGGCGCGCGTGTTCCCGGTCGGCAACTTCATCCGGACCCGGGCGCAGCTCGACTATCTCGAGGAGCCCGATTGCTTCCACGACATCTACGGGCATGTCCCGATGCTGGCGGACAAGGGTGTCGCCGACGCGATGCAGCGGTTCGGCGAGACGGGGGTGGCGGCGATTGCCGCGGGCGCGGGCGACAAGGTCGCGCGGCTCTACTGGCACACGATCGAGTTCGGGCTGGTGCGCGAGGGCGGCGCGGTCCGGATCCTCGGCGCGGGGCTGGCGTCGAGCTTCGGCGAGGCGGCCAAGAGCCTGCACGATCCGACGATCGAGCGGCGGCCGTTCACGCCGGAGAGCGCGGTCGCGACGCCCTACCGGCACGACGCGATGCAGCCGCTCTACCTCGTGGCGGACGACATGCACTCGGTGGTGGCGGCGCTCGAGGGGCCGTTGCCGTGAGCGGCGCTTGTGCCTAGTCCATCATCCATGAGCATCTGGCATAGCGACGCCTTCGACCCCGACGCCTCGAGCCGCTTCGGCGACAACAGCATGCCCGGCCATATCGGGATCCGGATCACCGCGCGGGGCGACGACTGGCTCGAGGCGACCATGCCGGTCGACCGGCGCACGCACCAGCCGTTCGGGCGGCTCCACGGCGGGGCGAGCGTGGCACTGGCCGAGACGGTGGCCTCGGTCGCGGGCTTCATGACGGTCGATCCGGCGGAGAAGGCGACGGTCGGGCTCGAGATCAACGCCAATCACATCCGTCCGGTGCGCGACGGGATCGTGACCGCGCGGGCGACCGCCGAGGCGATCGGCCGGACGACGCAGGTGTGGACGATCCGGATCTCCGACGAACGCGGCAAGCTGGTCTGCCTGTCGCGGATCACGCTCGCGGTGATCCCGGTCAAGCAGGCCTAGGGCCGGGGAAGCCCCCGCTCTTCGAGAAAGCGGCGGGTTTCGACGGCGACCTGCCGCGTGATCGGCCGCGAGACGCCGAACCCCATGTGATTGGAACGGAGTTCGACCGCCCGGTCGGTCTCGTCGGGGGCGCCGCGGGCCGAGGCCGGGGCAATGATCCCGTCGCGGCGCGACCAGAAGGCAAGCGCGGGGACCGGCGGCTTCTCGGGTAGGCGGGGAAGCGGCGGGCGGTCGACGGGGTGGCCCGCGACCCATTCGTAGAGCCGCCAGACATTGTTGGCGCGGGGGTCGCCGGAGAAGGGCGAGCCCAAGGTCACGACCGCCGAGATGCGCTCGGGGCAGGCGCGGGCGAGCTCGCGGGCGAACAGGCCGCCGAGACTCCAGCCGACGAGGAGAACGGGCTGGTCGCCGCCGATCTGGTCGAGCCGGCGCTGCAGCCGGTCGAGCGTGTCGGGGCGGGCGCCGCGATTGACACCGAGCGCCCAGGGATAGGTGCGGAAGCCCGCCTCGGCGAAGGCACGGCGAAGCTCCATCGTAGTCCGGTCGGTGGCGATGAAGCCGGGGACGACGAGGGCGGGCGGGCCGTCCTCGGGACCGCGCGGGCCGAGGTGGCCGAAGCTGCGGAAGATGCGCGGCGCAAGGCTCATCGCCTCGGACACTCGCCGGTAGCCCGGCGGTGCCCTGGTGTCGGGATCGCTCAGAGCCACTCCCCTCCCATCAGCGGCTGGAGCGCCTTGGGCAGGCGAACGCGGCCGTCCTCCTGCTGGTGGTTCTCAAGCAGGGGCACGAGGATCCGGGGGGAGGCCAGCGCAGTATTGTTGAGGGTGTGGGCAAAGCGGACCTTGCCCTCGCTGTCGCGGTAGCGGAGGTTGGCACGGCGGGCCTGCCAGTCGTGCAGGGTCGAGCAGCTATGGGTCTCGCGATATTTGCCGAGGCTGGGGACCCAGCTCTCGATGTCGTTCATGCGATATTTGCCGAGGCCCATGTCGCCGGTCGAGGTCTCGATCACCTGATAGGGAATCTCGAGGTCGGTCAGCAGTTCCTCGGCGAGCGCGAGGAGCTTCGCGTGCCATTCGGCCGAGACCGCCTCGTCGGCCTCGCAGATCACATATTGCTCGACCTTGACGAACTGGTGGACGCGCAGGAGGCCGCGGACGTCGCGGCCGGCGCTGCCGGCTTCGCGGCGGAAGCAGGGCGAGTAGCCGGCGTAGAGGACCGGGCCGGCGGACAGGTCGAGGATCTCGCCGGTGTGGAGCGAAGTCAGCGCGACTTCGGCGGTGCCGGCGAGCCACAGGTCGTCGTTGGGGAGCTGGTAGGTTTCCTCGCGGTGGCCGGGGAACTGGCCCTGGCGGACGAAGGCATCCTCGCGGACCAGTGCGGGGACGGTGATGGGGGTGAAGCCGGCGGCGGCGATCTTCTGCAGCGCCCAGCTCATCAGCACGGTCTCGAGGATCGCGAGCCGGCCCTTGAGGCAATATTGGCGGCTTCCGGCGACCTGGACGATGCGGCTGAGGTCCGCCCAGCCGTTCATCTCGATGAGGTCGACATGGTCGCGCGGGGTGAAGCCGAAGTCGGGAAGCGCGCCCTCGGTGCGGACGACGACGTTGCTGTTCTCGTCGGGTCCGATAGGGGCGCCCGCATAGGGAATGTTGGGGAGCTTGAGGAGCATGTCGCGCAGCGCCTGCTCCTTGTCGGCCATGCCCGCCTCGAGCTCGGAGGCCCGGGCGCCGGCTTCCTTGGCGCGGCGGCCGAGCTCGGCCTTTTCCTCGGGCGCGGCAGTCTTGAAGCCGGCGGAGATGGCGTTGCGCTCGGCACGGAGACGATCGATCTCGGCCTTGGACCCGCGCACCTCGGCGTCGAGCGCGAGGAGCGTATCGAGGTCGATCGCGACGTTCTTCTGCGCGGCGGCGAGGGCGACCGCGTCGCGGTTCTGGCGGATGAAGGCGAGGTCGAGCATGGGGGCGCGGGATGCTTTAGTTGACGCCGGGATGCAACCTTGGCCGTCATGGCGGGCTTGACCCGGCGTCCCGCAATCTTTCAGGCAATCGGCAGGAAGCGGAGTCCCGGATCGGGTCCGGGATGACGAGAGAAGGAAGAACGACTTGCCCTCCGGATTGATCGCGCTGCTCGACGACGTCGCCACCCTGACCAAGCTCGCCGCGTCGAGCATGGACGATATCGGCGCGGCGGTGGGCAAGGCCGGATCGAAGGCCGCGGGTGTGGTGATCGACGATACGGCGGTGACCCCGCGCTACGTCACCGGGCTCAGCCCCGAGCGCGAGCTTCCGATCATCGGCAAGATCGCGGTGGGCAGCCTCAAGAACAAGCTGCTGATCATCCTGCCGGTCGCGCTGTTCCTGAGCTGGCTCGGTGGGCGGCTGGGGTTCGATTTCATCACCCCGCTGCTGATGCTCGGCGGAAGCTATCTGTGCTTCGAGGGCGCGGAGAAACTGTGGGAGAAACTGTCGGGCACCAAGCATGACGATGCGGCGCTGCTCGCCTGCGACGAGCCCGAGGAACTGGAGAAAAGGCAGGTCGCGGGCGCGATCCGGACCGACTTCATCCTCTCGGCCGAGATCATGGTCATCGCGCTCGCCGCGCTTGAACTCGACGCGCTGTGGCTCGAGGCGATCGTGCTGGCGGTGGTGGGCATTGCCATCACCCTCCTCGTCTATGGTTCGGTCGGGCTGATCGTGAAGCTCGACGACATCGGGCTGCATATCTGCAAGCGCGGCGGTGCGACGGCGGGGTTCGGCCGGGCGCTGGTGCGCGGCGTCCCGAAGCTTCTCGCAGCCCTGTCGGTGGTCGGCACCGCGGCGATGCTGTGGGTCGGCGGACAGATCCTGCTCCACGGAATGGAGGTGCTGCACATCGGCGAAGCGCTGCCGCACCTGACCCACGCGCTGGCCGAGCGCGGCGCGGCGGCGATCGGCTTCTGGCAGGGCTTCTGGGCGTGGGCGCTGAACGCCTTGTTCGGCGCGATCGTCGGAATCGTCGTCGGCGGGATCATCGTCGCGGTGCTTCACGCGCTGCCGAAGAAGGACAAGCAGAAGGAAGCGACCGCCTGAACGCGCTGCTGGTCTTTGTCGGCGGCGGGCTGGGCGCGGTGCTTCGGCACGGCGCCAACCGGCTCGGCGCGACGCTGTTCGGGACCGGCTTTCCGGTCGCGACGCTGACCGTCAACGTCGTCGGATCGCTGGTGATGGGGCTGCTTGCGGGGCTGTTCGCCGAGTCCGCGCCCGTAAGCCAGCAGGTGCGGTTGTTCCTGACGACAGGCGTGCTCGGCGGCTTCACCACCTTTTCGGCCTTCAGCCTCGACGCGCTGACCCTGTGGGAGCGCGGCCAGCCGCTGGTGGCGGCCGGCTATGTGGTCGGCTCGGTGGTCCTGTCGCTGGGCGCGGTGGCGCTCGGTTATGCGCTGGGGCGAATGCTCTAGAGCTTGAAGGTCAGGCGGGCGCCGATGTTGTCGATGCCCGGGTTCTGGCGTCCGAAGATCTGCGCGTGGCTGAAGTGGACCCAGCTCGCCTCGATGCCGACGCACTCGTTGAGCTGGGTGCCGATCGCGAGTTCTGGCTCGAACAGGACGCGGCTGCCGAAGGCGATCCGGTCGGGGACCGAGAAGTTGCTCGCCGAGCCGTCGTGGATCGCGATGCCGAGACCCGGGCGCACATAGACTCGGTTGCCGAACTTGGCCGAGAGCCCGGCGGCGAGGAAGTTGGTGTCGCCTGAGGTGTTCAGCGAGCCGAAGACATAGGGCTGGATCGGGGTGCCCGCGATGCGCTTGCCGCGAATGCCGACGCTGAGGTCGGTCCCGCCCTCGCGGCCGGCCTGGAGGCTGAGCGGGGTCTTCACCGCATGGGCATGGACGCCGGCGAAGACCTCGGTGGCGGCGGCCGGGGCTGCGCCGAGCGCGGCGACGGCGATGGCGGCGGCGGGGAGGAGTATGCGCATGGGTCGATCAATCCCGTGATTGGTGTGCGGTTCCGCTAGGGGCTTCGAGATTAAGGGGAACTTGCCGGACCGACACAGTTTGGCGACACTGCGAGCTCGTGTCGAAGGAGCCTGTTGCCATGCGTAAGCTGTTTGCCCTCGCCCTCATCAATTTAGGCGGCTGCGCGACGGTCGGCACCGGCGCGACGTCGAACCGCGCGGCGGATTATGTCAGGCTTGCGGCCTCGTCGGACGCTTATGAGATCGAGAGCAGCCGGCTGGCGCTGCAGCGGAGCCGCGATCCGTGGGTGCGGGCCCATGCCACGCTGATGATCCGCGACCATGGCTATACCAGCGCGCAGCTGGCGAGCGCGGCGGCCGAGCAGGGGATTGCGGTTCCGGCCGGGATGATGCCGATGCAGGCGGCGATGATGCGGACGCTGGAAGGATCAGCGAGCTTCGACGCGACCTATCGCCAGCAGCAGATCGACGTGCACCGGCAGGCGCTGGCGCTGCACGACCGTTATGCAAGGCGCGGCGACCGGCCGGCACTGCGCGGGGTGGCGGCGGTGGCGGTGCCGCTCGAACGCAGCCACCTCGACCACCTGCGCCCCTAGGCGCCGGCCTGCCAGGCGCGGATCCCGTCGGACGGGTGGACCAGCATCCACACGTTCAAGGTCAGATTGTCGCGGATGATCGCCAACGGGACGAGCTCGAGGACGAGCACGATCATCACGCTCGCCCACACCGGCAGGCGGCGGGCGAGGAGGAAGCCGAGGATCATGCAGGCGATGTCGCTGACCGAATTGAGGATCGAATCGCCGCGATAGCCGAGCGCGATCGTCGCCTCGCGGTAGCGGTTGATGATGACCGGCGAATTCTCGACCAGCTCCCACGCGGCCTCGACGATCGTCGCGAGGAGCAGGCGGTCCTCGATCTTCTTGGGCCGTCCGACGAGGTGGAGCAGACCGTAGAAGAGGAAGCCGTGGACGATGTGGCTGGCGGTGTACCAGTCGAACAGCATCTGGCTCTGCTTGGGGCCCACCGGACCCCACAGCTCGATGAGGCCGTGCTTGTAGGTCGGCGGGCGCCCCATCAGCCAGAGGATAGCGGCAGCGGCGATGACGACGGCGAGGGTGGCCGCATAGGGCCGGAGATTTTTCACGAACATTCCACGGTGACGTGGGCGAGACGGGGGTCGGCGCCGAGACGGCGGCGGACCTCGGACGGCGTTGTCCCGGTGGCCGAGACGATCACGGCATAGCGGTTGGGACCGATGGTCCACAGGTGCCAGTCGACGACCGCAATGGTGCCACCTTCCTCGAGCTTGGCGCGCATCTCGGCCGAGAGCTGCTCGTCGGGGACATGGTCGAGAAGGATCCGGCTGGTCTGGCCGACGAGGATCACGCTCCAGCGGACGATGATCACGGCGCCGAGGATCCCGACCGCGGCGTCGAGCCAGCGGATTCCGAACTGCCATGCGGCGGCGAGCGCGACGATGGCGGTGAGGCTGGTCACCGCGTCGGCGAGGACATGGAGATAGGCCGAGCGCAGGTTGAGGTCGTCGTGGGGATGGCCGTGATCGTGATCGTGGTCACCGCCGTGGGCATGGTCGTGGCCGCCGTGACCGAGGATGGCCGCGCAGGCGAGGTTGATCGCAAGGCCGACCGCGGCGACGATCAGCGCCTCGCGATATTCGACCGTGACCGGATTGAGCAGGCGCGAGACGCTTTCGACGAGGATCCCGATTCCGACCGCGAGGAGAACCAGCGCCGAGGAATAAGCGGCGAGCGTGCCGACTTTCCCGGTGCCCCAGCTGAACCGCGGATCGGCAGCGCGCTTCTTGGCGTAGGAATAGGCAAAGGCGGTGATCGCCAGCGACAGGCTGTCGGTCGCCATGTGCCAGCCATCGGCGACCAGCGCCATCGAGCCGGTGATCGTCCCGAAGACGATCTCGGTGACGGTGGTGATCGCGGTCAGCCCCAGCACGATCCGGGTGCGCCGGGCGTTGCGGTCGTGCGAGGCGCCGAGGAAATCGTGGTCGTGCGAGGAAGGCATTGCCTGCTCTGGCTAGGGGAGGGGGCGGGGCTTGCCAAGGCGTGTCGCAGCGGCAAGGCTCCGCCTCATGTTGCGCACCTACGGTCCTGCCTGCGATGGAAGCCTCGTCGAGACCGAACATGGCGAGACCATTCCCGAGACGGTCACCTGGATCGATCTCGAGGAACCGACGCACAAGGAAGAGCAGGCGGTCGAGAAACTGCTCGGAATTGCCATTCCGACGCGTGACGACATGGTCGAGATCGAGCCGTCGAGCCGTCTCTATGAGGAAGGCGGGGTCCTGTTCATGACCTTGAGCACCTTGTGCGGGGTCGAGGACGGAATGCCGACGACCGATCCGATCGCCTTCGTGCTGACGGCCAACCGGCTGGTGACGGTGCGCTATGCCAGCCCCAAGCCGGTGCGCGCTTTCTCGCAGGACGTTCGGCGGCGGCCCGACCTCGCGCGCGACGCGCTGACGGTGCTGATGCGCCTGCTCGACGCGATCGTCGACCGGACGGCTGACGAGCTCGAGCGGTCGGGGGCCGAGATGGAGGCGCTGTCACGCAAGATCTTCGCCGACAAGGAGGATGAGCGGCGGATTCCGGCGAAGAACCTCACCGCCTTGCTGTCGCGGATCGGACGGGCGCAGAGCCTGCTGGGCCGGGTTCGCGAGACCAATGTCAGCACGCTCCGGCTCCTGAGCTTTCTTGGCGGAAGCGAGCGGATGCAGCAGCCCGACGCGCAGGGAGCGCGGGCGCATCTGGCGAGCCTGCAGACCGACGTCACCGCGCTCCTCGATCACGCGGGCTATCTCGGGGACGATCTCACCTTCCAGCTCGACGCGAGCCTGGGGCTGATCTCGATCGAACAGAATGCGGCGATGAAACTGTTCAGCTGGATGGCGGTGGTGTTCCTGCCGCCGACGCTGATCGCGGGGATATTCGGGATGAACTTCGAATATATGCCCGAGCTCAAGGACCCGTACGGCTATCCCCTGTCCCTGGTCTTGATGCTGCTGAGCGCGGTGGTGCCGCTGATGATCCTGAAGCGGCGGGGCTGGATCTAGCGCTGGAGCAGGAAGCCCGAGCCCCGCGAAACGGTGGCGGGGTCGGCGACCGCGGGCGAGACGGCGCGGGCGATGCGGCGGGCAAGCGCGACGCGGGCGAGGCTGTCGTCACCGAGCGGGCGACCGAAGCGACCCTGCTCGGCCCGCTCGAAAGCGGCGAGACGGCGGTCGAAGGCAGAGCTGGTGAACGGCATTCGCTTTCCCCACTCATCACGAATGATGCGCGCGCAAGGCGCGCCAGACTCTGCTCAACCCCCAGGGCACAGGCTTGTTCCCTCCGGCGTCAACTCTTCCCCAGATCGGACGCAACATTTGGGGGACTCGGATCGTTGAGGGGCCGCAATGGCCACCGAAAAGAACATCATGGTCCGGATCGGCGACCGCTTCTCGGACGCCATGAGCCGGCTTTTCGCGCATCCTGCGATGCAGATCGGGGTCATCGTCTTTTGTGCCGGCTGGTTCCTGCTGGGCTTCCATGCCGACGGCCTGACCGCGGCGCTGTCGATCCTCGCCATCACGCTCACCCAGATGGTGCTGAACGGGCAATATGACCGCGAGCAGGAGGCCCATCGTCGCGACGTGGCGATGCATGCCAAGCTCGATGAATTGATCAAGGCGACGCGCCGGGCGCGCAACGAGCTCGCGGGGATCGAGGAAGAGCTCGACGAGGAGGAAATCCGCGAGCTTCGCCACGAAGCCAAGCAACTGGTCGAGGAAGCGGCCAAGCGGACCAACGACATTGCCGACGGCGAGAAGGCCAAGCGCGCGATCGAGCGGGTAGGCGACGGTCACTGACGAAGTTGCGCGGCCCTTTGCGGCCCCTCGAAAGCCTTGCTAAGGGCGACCGCAATCCCACAGTCTGAAGCGAGATTTTCCGCATGATTCCGACCGGCCAGGACAGCCTCGGCACCCGCTCGACCCTTGAGGTCGGTGGCAAAAGCTACGCCTATTACGACCTCCAGAAGGCCGGCAAGGCGCTCGGCGACGTCAGCCGCCTGCCCTATTCGATGAAGGTCCTGCTGGAGAACCTCCTGCGCTTCGAGGACGGGGTCACGGTCACCCGCGACGATCTGCAGGCCATGGCCGACTGGCAGAAGGAGCGGCGGATCAGCCGCGAGATCCAGTATCGCCCGGCGCGCGTGCTGATGCAGGACTTCACCGGCGTGCCCGCGGTGGTCGACCTCGCCGCGATGCGCGACGCGATGAAGCAGCTCGGCGGCGATCCGCAGAAAATCAATCCGCTGGTGCCGGTGCACCTCGTGATCGATCACTCGGTCATGGTCGACGAATTTGGCACGCCGACGGCGGCCGATGCCAACGTGGCTTATGAATATGCCCGCAACCGCGAGCGCTACGAGTTCCTGAAGTGGGGCTCGTCGGCCTTCGACAACTTCAAGGTGGTGCCGCCGGGAACCGGCATCTGTCACCAGGTGAACCTCGAATATATCAGCCAGACGATCTGGACCTCGAAGGACCAGAGCGGCGCCGAGATCGCCTATCCGGACACGCTGGTCGGCACCGACAGCCACACGACGATGGTTAATGGCCTCGGCGTGCTCGGCTGGGGCGTCGGCGGGATCGAGGCCGAGGCCGCGATGCTCGGCCAGCCGGTGTCGATGCTCATCCCCGAAGTCGTCGGCTTCCGCATGACCGGCGAGCTCAAGGAAGGCATCACCGCGACCGACCTCGTGCTGACCGTCACCCAGATGCTTCGCGCCAAGGGCGTGGTCGGCCGCTTCGTCGAATTCTTCGGTCCGGGCCTCGACGCGATGACGCTCGCCGACCGCGCGACCATCGCCAACATGGCGCCCGAATATGGCGCCACCTGCGGCTTCTTCCCGATCGACAACCGCACCATCGACTATCTGCGCCTGTCGGGCCGCGACGAGGAGCGGATCGCGCTGGTCGAGGCCTATGCCAAGGCGCAGGGCATGTGGCGCGACGCCTCGACGCCCGAGCCGGTGTTCACCGACACGCTCGAGCTCGACCTCGGCAGTGTCGTCCCGAGCCTTGCGGGTCCCAAGCGTCCGCAGGACCGGGTGGTGCTGTCGGAAGTCGACGACCAGTTCAACGCCGAGCTCGCCGACACCTACAAGAAGGCGGATGATCCGCGCGTCGCGGTCGCGGGCGAGGATCATGACCTCGGCAACGGCGACGTCGTGATCGCGGCCATCACCAGCTGCACCAACACCTCGAACCCGAGCGTGCTGATCGCGGCCGGCCTGGTCGCCAAGAAGGCGAACGAACTCGGCCTCACCCGCAAGCCGTGGGTCAAGACCAGCCTCGCGCCCGGAAGCCAGGTCGTCAGCGATTATCTGGCGGCGAGCGGGCTTCAGGAGCATCTCGACGCGATCGGCTTCAACACGGTCGGTTACGGCTGCACCACCTGCATCGGCAATTCGGGCCCGCTGCCCGAGCCGATCAGCCAGGCGATCAACGAGCAGGATCTCGTGGCGGTCTCGGTCCTGTCGGGCAACCGCAACTTCGAGGGCCGGGTCAGCCCCGACTGCCGCGCCAATTATCTCGCCAGCCCGCCGCTGGTCGTCGCCTATGCGCTGTCCGGAACGGTGCGCAGCGACATCACCAGCCAGCCGATCGGCAAGGCGCAGAACGGCCAGGACGTGTTCCTCAAGGACATCTGGCCGACCAACGACGAGATCCGCGCGCTGATCGACGCGCACGTCCACTCGGACCTGTTCCGCCGCCGCTACGCCGACGTCTATCGCGGCGACGAGCGCTGGCAGGCGGTGAGCGTGTCGGGCGGCGACACCTATCAGTGGCCGGCGGCCTCCACCTACATCGCAAACCCCCCGTATTTCGAGGGGATGAGCATGACCGCCAAGGGTATCGAGGACATCAACGCGGCCCGCGCGCTGGCAGTGTTCGGCGATTCGATCACCACCGACCACATCTCGCCCGCCGGCTCGATCAAGGCCGAGAGCCCGGCCGGCAAGTGGCTGATGGAACGCCAGGTGCCGAAGACCGAGTTCAACAGCTACGGCGCGCGCCGCGGCAACCACGACGTGATGATGCGCGGCACCTTCGCCAACATCCGCATCCGCAACAAGATGCTGACCGGGGTCGAGGGCGGCTACACCCGCAACCTCCTCACCGGCGAGCAGGAAGCGATCTACGACGCGGCCATGGCCTACAAGGAAGCGGGCGTTCCGCTCGTGATCCTCGCCGGCAAGGAATATGGCACGGGCTCGTCGCGCGACTGGGCGGCCAAGGGCACGGTGCTGCTCGGCGTCCGCGCGGTCATCGCCGAAAGCTTCGAGCGCATCCACCGCTCGAACCTCGTCGGCATGGGCGTGCTCCCGCTGCAGTTCGCCGACGGCGAGACGGCGGCGTCGCTGGGTCTCGACGGGTCGGAGACCTTCACGATCAAGGACGTCGCCGGGATCAAGCCGCGTCAGGACGTCGAGGTCGAGGTGACCGAGGCCGACGGGCACAGCCGCACGATCGTCGCGCGCTGCCGGATCGACACCTTCAACGAGCTGGAATATTTCCACGCCGGCGGGATCCTGCCCTACGTGCTGCGCAAGCTGGCGGCATGACCGAAAAGCTGCTGGTCGATATCGCAGGGTGGGCCGCCGCTCTGCTGATCCTTGGCGGCTATGCGCTGCTGACCGCGGGCAAGGTCGATGCCAAGTCGCCGCTCTATCAGTCGATGAACGTGCTGGGGGCGATCGGCTTCATCATCAACTCGGGCTACTTCAAGGCGTGGCCGTCGGCGGTGCTGAACGTGATCTGGGCGGGGATCGGCATCGTCGCGCTGGTCAGGATCGCTTCTTCACGGCGGCGCGAGGCCGCCGCCTAGGCGATCGCGGCGGCGAGCCAGTCGGGAAGTGGCAGGCCGGCGAGGTCGTCGACCCGGCGGTGCTCCACCGCAAGGCCAAGGTCGGGATAATAGGCCTTGGCGCGCGGGCCGGGCTCGGCCGCGGGCACGACGACGAGCCGGCGGTTGACCTTCTGCCGCCAGTTCATCCGCGCGGTATTTTCCTGCCCGACGTAGCAGCCCTTGGTGAAGCTGACGCCGTTCAGCTCGGCGGCGTTGCATTCGAGCCAGAGGAGATCGCCGAGTTCGGCGCGGCCTTCGCACACGCCGAGGGAGAGGCGATGCGCCAGCCAGCCGAGGGCGGGTTCGCCGGCCGGCGCCAACCAGCGGCGACCGAGTGCGGGAAGGCGGGGGTCGGCGACACCTTGCTCGCCATCCGGGGACCAATGGACCGCCAGCGCCTCGTCGCGCTCGATCGTGATCGGGCGGCGGAGGCGATACATGCGCAGGCGTTTCGCCAGCTCGTCGATGGTCTCGGCCTCGCCGTCGACCAGCAGGTCGTCACCGTCGCTCCAGACGAGGAAATCGAACAGGCACTTGCCCTGCGCCGAAAGGAGGCCGGTCCAGACCGGAAGCGGGCCGGTGACGTCGTTGGTGACGAGCCCCTGGAGAAAGCCGCGAACGTCCTCGCCCGAGAGACGGATAAGGGCGCGGTCGGTGAGGGTGGTCTGGGGCATGGAGCTTAGCTAAGGACTGCGGCGCCAAAGAACAGACCTCGTTCGTGCTGAGCGAAGTCGAAGCACGCCAGCGCCAACCGCCCTTCGACTGCGCTCAGGGCGAACGATCCCGGGGACCCATGACCGACCGCCTCACCATCCGCAGCCCCGACGACTGGCACCTGCACCTGCGCGACGGCGCGATGCTCGAGGCGGTGGCGCCGTACAGCGCGCGACAGTTCGCACGGGCGATCATCATGCCCAACCTCGTGCCGCCCGTGACGAGCGTCGATGCGGCGCGCGCCTATCGGGAGCGTATCCGGGCAGCGGCGGGGCCGGGCTTCGAACCGCTGATGACCTGCTATCTGACCGACAGCATCGATCCCGACGAGCTCGAGCGTGGCCATGCCGAGGGCGTGTGGGTCGCGGCCAAGCTCTATCCGGCGGGGGCGACGACCAACAGCCACAGCGGCGTGACCGATGTCCGGTACATTCATGCGGCGCTCGAGCGCATGCAGCGGATCGGAATGGTGCTGTGCGTCCACGGCGAGGTGACCGATCCCGAGATCGACATCTTCGATCGCGAGGCGGTCTTCCTCGAGCGGGTGCTGGCCCCGGTTCTGCGCGATTTTCCCGATCTGCGGATCGTGCTCGAGCATATCACCACCGCCGACGCTGCCGAATTCGTGATGGCGGCAGGGCCCAATCTTGCCGCCACGATCACCCCGCAGCACCTGCACCTTAACCGGAACGCGCTGTTCGCCGGCGGGCTGAGGCCCCACGCTTATTGCCTGCCGGTGGTGAAGCGCGAGCGGCATCGGCTGGCCGTACGCGCGGCGGCGGTGTCAGGCAGCCCCAAGTTCTTCCTCGGCACCGACAGCGCGCCGCACCTCAAGGAAGCCAAGGAAAGTGGCTGCGGCTGCGCGGGCATCTGGAACGCGCCCTTCGCGCTCGAAAGCTATGCGGCGGTGTTCGACGAGGAAGGTGCACTCGATCGGCTGGAGGGGTTCGCCTCCGAGCACGGGCCGCGTTTCTATCGCTTGCCGCTCAATGAGGGGACGGTGACGCTCGAGCGCGCGGCGGTGACGGTGCCCGAGCGGCTGCCGGCGGCGGGGTCGGACTTGGTGCCTTTCCATGCGGGCGAGACGCTCGGCTGGCGCCTCGCCGGCTGATCAGACCTTGCCGCGGCCGTCGTCGCCGAGCACGGCCTGGAAATGATCCTCCACCGCGCGGTAGCAATCGCAGCTCGCGCGCAGGAGGCCGGGGCGGTCGATGACCTGGATCGCGCCGCGGCGATAGGCGATGAGCCCCTGCTCCTGAAGGACGCGCGCGACCGCGTTGACGGTGGTGCGCTGGACGCCGAGCAGGCCGGCGAGGCTCTCCTGGGTCAGCGCGAGGCGGTCGCCCGCCGCACGATCCTGCGCGTGGAGCAGCCAGCGGGCGGCGCGCGCCTCGATCGGGTGGAAGGCATTGCACGCGACCGACTGCATGACCTGCGCGAGGAGCGCATCGGAATAGCGACAGAAGAGGTTCTTGAGGTGTGGGCTTTCGCTCTTGGCATCCTCGAGGACTTCGAGCGGGACGACCAGGGCGGGCCCCGGCAACTGCACCACGGCGTTGGTGAAAGCGGGCGCCTTGCCGCAGCTGATGATTCCGCCGACGGCGCCCTCGCGGCCAATTGCCGCAACCTCGACCGAGCGGCAGCCGACCAGTTCGCGCTGCAGCGAGATCATGCAGCCGTCGAAGGGGAAGAGGCTTTGCTGAACCGTCTCGCCCGACCGGAGCACGGCCTCGCCGCTGGTCAGGGTCAGAATGCGCGCGTGGGGCGACAGGCGCGCACGATCGCTCTCGCCAAGCGTGGCCAGCAAGCGGTTACCGGTAAAGGCGGCCGCAAGGCTGGGCTCGCCAATCGTCTCTCCAGGAAGATCCATTGCCCCCACTCTCTAAACTGGCGATGAGCCCCCCGGCCCGTAACAGCACCGCGGCGCGAAGCATTACGCTATCGTTTCGAGCCGAAGCAATAGCTTATTTTATAAGGGCTTAGGCGAGTTTCAGTGTCGGCTTTCCGACATTTTCCTTTGCTCTGGATCAAGGCCGTTGGCGATCGCAGGAACGAATGCGAGCGACCCGTTCATCCGTTGCGACCATCTTCGTGACACTTCCGCAGCAAACAGGTTGAACGGCACGGGAGCGTCCGCTAAGCGCCTGCCTGCCGATGCATCCGGAGACGTGGGTGAGTGGCTGAAACCAGCGGTTTGCTAAACCGCCGTACGGGGATTACTCGTACCGAGGGTTCGAATCCCTCCGTCTCCGCCAGCATTTCCTTCTTCTTGCGAAGCGCTCAACAGGCCGTCCGGGCCTGATCGTCGACGCGCAGCTTGGCGAACAGCAATTTCATCGTCATCCGAACAGTCGCTTCGTTAAGCCCGAGGTCGCGCGCGAGGTCGGCGCTCGAGCGACCGCTGCGAATGCCTTCGAGGACCTGCTGCTGGCGCGGGCTGAGTTGGACCGTCGGGGCGGCGGCTTCGGGGCCGGCGGGCGCCCAGCGCGACGGGCCCGCCGTGGCGAGGTTGCGAAGCTCGATCTTGAGTTCCTCGAGCGGCATAGTCTTCGACAGGAAGGCCGCGGCCCCGCAGCGCAGCGCCGCCGCGCCGACATCGGCGTTGGCGGTGCCCGAGAAGAGGGCGACCGGGCGGCCGCCATTGGCCGACACGACTTCGCGCAGGCCGTCGAGCCCGTCCATGCCGGGGAGCTGGAAGTCGAGGAGGACGATGTCGAACCCGCCCTCGCGACGGATGGTGCGAAGCGCGGAGGGGACGTCCTCGGCCTCGGCGACGGTGAAGTCGGGATCGTTGCGCAGATAGGCGCAAAGCGCATCGCGCAGCATTTCGTGATCGTCGACAACGAGGAGCTTCATGTCCGGGTCTCCGTGGGCGGGCTCGCAGGCAAGAGCGACGCGAGCGCACGCGGCAAGTTCTTGTGGAGAGCGCTCTTCGAGATGATCGCGGCGAAGAGATCGCGTTGCGCGGCGGTAAGGATCAGGTCCTCGGCGACGGCGGAGCAGAGCAGGATGGGGACCTCGGGCCGAAGCCGGCGGGCGACGGTGGCGAAGTCGACCCCGCTCATCTCGGGCATGTCGTAGTCGACCACGATCGCGTCCCAGGCGGTGCCCTCGTCGCGCAGCACCTCGAGCCCGTCGAGTGGCGACAGGCAAGGGCAGACCTCGGCGCCCGCGCGCTCGAGGTGGACCGCGATGAGGTCGAGGAGCGCGGGATTGTCGTCGACCGAGATGATGAAGCGGCCCGACAGGTCGATCGGCGACTGGCGGCGTTCGGGCTGGCCGGCGTCGCGTCCGGGCGGGCCGGCGGGGAGCGCGAGGGCGAAGCTGCTACCGGCGGGACCGGTGGTGAGGTAGATGGCGCCGCCTGCCTCGGTGACGAGCCGCGCGACGACCGCGAGGCCGAGCCCGGTGCCGAGCGCCTTGCCGTGGGTGACGAAGGGTTCGAAGATCCGGGCGAGGTCGGGGCCCGCGATGCCGCAGCCAGTGTCGCTGACGTGAAGGAGGGCGACCTTGCCGCGCGGGCGGGTCCCGACGGTCGGAGTCGCGCCGAGGCTGTCCCCGTCGACGAGATCGACCGCGAGGCTGATCCGCCCGGCGCCACCGGCCGGAAGCGCGTCGCGGGCATTGGTGCACAGGTTCATCAGCACCTGCATGACCTCGCTTTCGTCGGCATGGATCGAGACCGGCTCGGCGGGGACCGAAACGTCGATGGCGTGGCCGGGACTGAGGCTGACCTCGATGAGGTCGGCGACTTCGCGGACGACCTTGCCGAGGTCGATGGCCTGGCGGTCGGCGGCGCGGCGCTCGGGCTTGAGGATCTTGTGAAGGAGCTTGGAGGCGGCCGCGGCGGCGCTCTGGATTCGGTGCGCCTTGGCGACTCGGTCGCCGCTGTCGTCCTCGAGCGTCGCGGCCGAGGCCGAGATCATCGCCATCAGATTGTTGAAGTCGTGGGCCATGCCCGACAGGACCCGGCCGATCGTCTCCTGCCGTTCGGCGAGCAGCAATTGTTCGCGCGCCTGGATGCGTTCGCGCAGCGCGCGTTGGCGCTCGGCGATGTCGCGGGTGGTGCAGACGAGCCCGCCGTTGGCGCCGGCGGAGAGCGTGATCTCCTGCTCGATGGCGTGCCCGTCGCGGTGGCGTCCGCGCGCTTCGCCGCGCCACGCGCCGTGCGCCATGACGACGGGCATGGCCTCGGCCTCGATCCGCTCGGCTTCTGCGGGCTCGTACAGCGTCTTCCAGTGGATCCCGACCGCTTCCTCGGCGGTGTCGAAGCCGAATAGCCGCGCATGCGCTGTGTTCATGAAGAGGAAAATGCCCTCGGCGTCGGTGATCCCGATGCCGTCATTCGATGCCTCGACGGCGGCCATCTGCTCCTCGAGCCGGCGGGCGGTGGCGTTGCGCTCTTCCTCCAGCTCGCGGCGGCGGGTGATGTCGCGCATGATCGCGGCGAAGCCAGCCGGACGATCGGTGCCTGGCTCGCTCCACATGGTGAGCGAAAGCTCGACGGGGAGGCCGGTCCCGTCCTTGCGGAGCGAAGGGACCTCGACGGCCTTGCCGACAAGCTTGGGTACACCCCCTTCGACAAGGCGCCTGACGCCGGCCGAATGGGCCGCCTGATGCGCGTCGGGAATGATCATGTCGAGCGACTGGCCGATCGCCTCTTCGCGCGCCCAGCCGAAGGTCACCTCGGCACCGCGGTTCCAGTAGACGATCCGGTTGTCGCCATCGACTGCGACAAAGGCATCGCGGGTCGTCTCGGCGATGAGGTGCGAAAGCGAGCGGGCATCGAAGTCCCGCAGATCCTCGCCCTCCCTGAGGCGCCAGGCATCGCCGAGCGGGAATGGGATGCGCTGGTGGAAGGTCACGGGCGAGGCTCTCGCAAGGTCGGTTCGTCACTCCATCTTAGGAGGATTGGAGGCGGCTCGGGCGAGGGCGTGCGAGGATGCCGGCGGGGGTGGGCGAACAGGGGTTCATCACACAGCCATCAAAGCTGCTTAATTAGCAAATAATCGTTGGAATCGAGCGGCTTGTTGCGTGGCCGGAACCGGTTGCGAAAGCCTTGCGTTGCTGCCGCGCTGACCATGGTTGTTCTCCTGCGCCGGTGGCGCGGGGTGTGCCGATTAGCGGCACGAACCGCCGGGTCGCCGGAAACCAACGGGAGAAGGCATATGAAGAAGACACTGATCGCACTGGCGGCTGCCAGCTCGCTCTCGCTCGGCGCTTGCGCCACCACCAGCAATGACACCCTCGCCGACGCCGCCACCGGCGCCGCTGTGGGTGCCGTTGGCGGTGCCGCGGTTGGCGCCGTCGTTCCTGGCGTGAGCGCCATCACCGGTGCCGCCGTCGGCGCCGCGGTCGGCGGTCTCGCCGGCGCGGTCTGGTCGGACAGCAACAATGACGGCGTGGCCGATGGCTACGTCCAGAACGGACAATATTATTCGGGCGCGCCGAGCGGCTGGGATTCGACCACGGGCCGTGTCGTCACGGGCGTCGGCGCCGGTGCGGCGATCGGTGCCGTCGGCGGCGCGCTGATCCCGGGCGTCAGCGTCCTCGAGGGCGCGGTTGCGGGTGCGGTGGTTGGCGGTCTCGCCGGCGCCATCTGGGCCGACCAGGATCGTGATGGCCGGGTCGACGGTTACGTCCAGAACGGGCAATATTACCCGGGCGCCCCTGCCCAGACCCAGGCGCCTGCCGGCACCTACCAGCAGCCGATGAGCACGCCGACCCGGAGCGGCGAGCGCGGCTAAGGAGAATTGATGACCCACTTGCGTATTCTGAGTGGCGTTCGTGCCGGGCGCGTCATGCGCCCGGCACTTGTTTGTGCGGGCCTTTTGCTCGCACCGATGAGCCTCGCCGCGCCCGCGACCGCGCAGGTCGCCGCCGTGCGGATTCCGGGCTCGATCTTCTTCAGGGATCAGGGTGGGCAGGCCGCAACCGAGCTCGTCCGGCTGCTCTCGACTGCGCAGGTAGATGGCCTCGATCCCAAGCGCTATCGCACCCGCGAACTGTCGCGACTGGTGCGCGGCGCCTTTGGCGGGAACCCCGCCGCCGTCGCCCGGGCCGACCGCGCGCTGAGCGAGGCCTATGTGCGTTACGCGCAGGATCTTCGCCGCGCGCCCAATGTCGGCGTCATCTACGTCGATCCGCAATTGAAGCCGCAAGCGCCTGCCGCCGCGGAGCTGCTGCGGTCGCTCTCGAGCGCCCCCGACCCGGACGCCTTCGTCCGCAACATGGGCTGGATGCACCCTTATTATGCGCAGCTGCGTCGCCAGGTGACCGACGGGTCGCTCGACCCGCGGACCCGCCAGCTCGTGCAGCTCAACATGCAGCGCGTCCGCAGCCTCCCGGCGAGCGGCAAATATGTGCTGGTGAACGCCGCCGCCCAGCGCCTCTTCATGATCGAGAACGGGCAGACGGTCGACATGATGCGGGTGGTGGTGGGCAAGCCCAAATATGCGACGCCGATGATGGCGGCCTATATCCGCTACGCCTCGCTCCGGCCTTACTGGAACGTGCCCAGCGACCTTGCGGCCGAGCGGATTGCGCCCAACGTGGTCAAGGGCGGGCTGCCTTACCTCAAGGCCAAGGGCTATCAGGTGCTGTCCGACTGGTCCGATAACGCCAAGGTGGTCAATCCCGCCGGGCTCGACTGGTCGGCGATCGCCGCAGGCCGTCAGGAAGTGCGGCTGCGCCAGCTGCCCGGTCCGTCGAACAGCATGGGCGACATGAAGTTCATGTTCCCCAATGCGCAGGGCATCTATCTCCACGACACCCCGCAGGACGAATTGTTCGGCGAGGCCTCGCGGCTGTTCAGCGGCGGCTGCGTCCGCCTCGAGGCGGCCAGCCGGCTTGGCGCCTGGCTGTTCGGCAAGCCGCTCAAGGCCAAGGGCATGGCCCCCGAGCAGAAAGTCCCGCTGGCGACGCCGGTGCCGGTCTATCTCACGTATCTGACGACGGTGCCGAGCGGCAGCGAAATCGCGGTCTACGACGACATCTACGGGCGCGACGGCGCCGCCCGCGCCCAGCCCCGGCTCGCCCGCCGCTAGTCGCGGTCCCAGGTCGCGACGTAGCGGAGCGACACGGGCACGGGCAGGCCCGCGCGGTCGCGCGCCGGCTCCCAGCGGGTGCGCGCCAGAAGGCGGCACAATTCCTCGTCGAGCGCGCCGTCGCCCGATGACGCGAGCGGCGTGCAGCGCGTCAGCCGGCCGGCGGGACCGACTTCCAGCGCGAGGACGGCCTGGCCGCGCAGCGCGCCGAAGTTGCGGATGCGTCGATAGTCGCCGCGGGTAAGATTGCCCGACAAGAGCCGTGCCTCGCTGCCAAGACCGGCACCCGCGCCAATGCCAGCGCCGCCGGTGCCACCACCACCCACGCCAGTCCCGCTTCCACCGGCGCCCTGACCAGGCCCCGCCTTCGCCGACGCGCCCGCACTCGGCGCTGCCGCGGTCTCCGGAGCCTTGTCGTCGGCGGTCGCGAGCGGTGTGGGGGCGGGGAGGCGGACGGATGGCTGCGGAAGAACCACTGGCGCGGGCTTGGCCTCACGATCGGCCGCACCGGCGCGCTCCTTTGCGCCCTCCTTCCGGTCCTCGGTCGGCGGCGTCGGCCGGATCGGCGGGAGTACGTCGAAGGTGACAAGCGGGGGCACGCGCCGGGCGAGTGGCTGAACGGCCAGTCCGATAACCAAGGCCGTGCCGAGCGCCACATGCAACGCGATCACGAGCGCGAGGCTCTTGCGGCGATCGGATCGGCGTGGCTGCCAGGGCATGGCAGGCGAACGCGCGAGCGGGAATAGGGCTTCAGCGGTTCGACGGCGGCAGACCGCGGACTCCGGCGGTTCGCGCGAATCTGCCGTTCCCCCGCGCCCGAGTCGCGAGGCCGACTCACCCGCCGATAGGCGTTCTTCCCGTTATGGGACGCCCGGCCAAATTTTCTCGCGGTCGCGATCCATTACAGTCCCGACACAACATTGATCAGTGCGCGCGTTGAACGAAGATGCTTAACGAAAGCTAAACGCCGCTTGACGATTGGCGTAACGAAGCCGGAGCTCGTAACATCGCGGACGTTCATCTGACATCGCAAGCGCGTATTAGAAGAATAAAACAAGACAAGACAGTTGAAAAGGCAAGCGACGACTAGAAAGTTAACGGACTAACATCTGCTTATTAGACTTCTCTACTAGCGCTTCGTCCAGAAGCGCGAAGGTTAACGCCCTTCCCAGTTTGACGGGAGTCGTGGCCAAACTTGCCTTGCCCCCCTTTATCGTGGTTGTTTTCCTCGTCACGTGTCTTTGCGGGCTCGGTCGTTAACCTTCGCCGTTGAACGGCATTCGACCAACCTTCGATGAACGCGGGGCACTGGGGACCGGTGGTGGGGACCACCGGCCGGCCAATCGAAGGGTGAAAGATGCGCTACGAAGATTCTTCGCTGTCGGGTTCGTTCGAGAACCAGGGACCCATCGCTCGGGACGATGCGGACCAGCTGCCCGCGGGTGACCGCGGTCCGGCGACCGGCAATGTGATCAGTGGCGCGGGAACCCAGACCGGGGCGGTCGGGGCGGACAGCGCTTCGGGGGCGAAGATCACCGCGGTCGCCGGGGCCGGCGGTAGCGACAACAGCGCCGAGGGCGGGCGCCTGCGGGTCGAGGGCGAGCACGGCATTCTCAGCCTCTCCCCGCGCGGCGAATATAGCTACACCGCCAAGGCCGGCACGCCCGAGAACAGCCGCGACATCTTCACCTACACCCTGACCGACGCCGCCGGCGCCAGCAGCCAGGCCCGTCTCACCATCGAAATCGGCAAGACCCCGGCCGTGGTACAGGCCAATGCCCAGCGCATCGTCCCCGGACCCGACGGCGTCGTCGTGCTTCCGGCGGGCGTCGAGCTGAGCGACATCCGGATCGTCGGCCGCGACCTCCTGATCATGCTGCCCGATGGCACGCAGATGGTGATCGTCGACGGCGCGGTGTTCGTGCCGCAGCTCGTCATCAACGACGTCCAGGTCCCCTCGACCAACCTCGCCGCCCTGCTGATCGAGCAGGAGCCGCGCCCGGCGAGCGGCGTGCCGCAGTCGAGCGGCGGCAATTTCATCGAGCCGGTCCGTCCGCTCGATCCGGGCACGCCGCTCGGCGACCTCCTGCCGCCGACCCAGCTCGGCTACACCCCGCCCGAGTTCCGCGACACCGCGGTCGCGCCGAACCGGCGTCCCGAGGTCGGCACCAACCCGCTGATCCAGATGGACGACGATGCGCTGGCCGGCGGCAATGCAGGCGGCATCGGGGACGATCCCAATGGCGTGAACGTCTCGGGCGTGCTGTCTGGCTCGGGCGGCGACGGCCAGCTCACCTTCGCACTGGCGACCACCGGTGCGCCGGCGGGCTTCACCTATGTGGCGGGCGCCAACGGCTCGCTCCTCGTCCAGCAGAACGGCGTCACGGTCCTCACTGTCACGCTGAACGCGCAGAGCGGCGAATATACGGTCACGCAGAATGCGCCGATCGCGCATCCGGCGGGCGGCGACGAGAACAACGTCGTCTTCACCTTCGACTACACCGTGCGCGACGTCGACGGCGACACCGCCGCGGGCACCTTCCAGGTCAATGTCGACGACGACACACCGGTCCTCGCCGGTGTCGCCGGCGGCGCGGGTGTCACGCTCGACGAGACCAGCGCGGTCACCCCGTCGGGCTTCCCGATTTCCGCGACCAGCAGCTCGGCGGTCGTCGTGGGCAACGGGCTCAGCTACGGCGCCGACGGCAAGGCCGCGACCGACGGCATCAGCTATTCGATCTCGGTCGTCGGCGGCGGGGCGACCACGCTCAAGACCGCGCAGGGCGATTATCCGATCTCGCTGGTCCAGACCTCGGCCTCGGTCATCACCGGCACCTATAACGACGGCAGCGGCGTCAAGACCGCCTTCACCCTGACCATCGGCGCCGACGGCAAGCTGACAGTCCAGCAGTCGGTCGCGCTCGATCATCCGGTCGCGGGCAGCACGGCCGCGGCTTATGACGATTCGATCAACTTGAACGGGCTGGTCAACGCCACCATCACGATCCGCGATGCCGACGGCGACAGCGCCTCGGCCTCGACCGGGATCGGCAACCTCGTCACCTTCAAGGACGACGGTCCCTCGAGCAGCCTGCTCGTCGAAGGCCCGCGCCCGACCCTGGTCCTCGACGAGACCCAGCCGGCCGGCAGCGACACCAGCGGCGGCTCGGCCCCGACGGGCCTCGCCTCGGCCTCGGCGGGCTTCGCGAACAGCTTCTCGGTACTGGTCTACGGCGCCGACGGCGCTGGCAGCACGGCTTATTCGCTCGTTCTCAACGGCAGCAACGTCGCGAGCGGGCTCTTCGCGCTGCAGTCGGGCGACGTCAGCACCGCCGATGGCGACGGCCTCGGCCAGGGCGCGCAGATCGTCCTCAACCAGAGCGGGAACACGATCACCGGCTCGGCCGGCGGGGTCGACTACTTCACCATTACGATCAACCCGGCGACGGGCGTGGTCACCTTCACGCAGCTTCAGGCGGTGTGGAACCCGGTTGCGGGCACGAGCTACGACGAAGCGGCGATCCTCAATGCCGCGACCGGCGCCTTGGTGGTTCGCCAGACGGTCACCGACAGCGACGGCGACACCGCGTCGAGCAACCTCGACGTGAGCAAGGGCTTCTTCCAGATCCAGGACGATGGTCCGATCGCGCGCAACGACGCCGATGCGGTCGCCGCGGGCACCTACGGTCCGGAGACCGGCAACGTCATCACTGGCGCCGGTACGGCAGCGGGCGCCGGCGGGGCTGGCGCGGACACGGCAGGCCGTGACGGCGCCTCGGTCGTCCAGATCAGCGCGGGCGAAAGCAGCGACTCGAGCTTCGACGAAGCCGGCAACCTCGTCGTGAACGGCCAGTATGGCCAGCTCTCGATCAAGGCCGACGGCAGCTACAGCTACGTCCGCTTTGCCGGCACGCCGGGCGGGGTCAGCGACAGCTTCACCTATGTCCTGCGTGACACCGACGGCGACACCAGCAACGCGACCCTGACGATCGCCATTGGCAACACGCCGCCGACGCTCAACGTCCCCGGCGCCGACGCGCCCGGCACCACGGTCTTCGAGGCCGCGCTCGGTGGCACGCCGCAGGGCTCGGGCGAGGAAGCCGCGCCCGGCGACAATGGCGATCCGCGCGAGGCGACCAGCGGCACCATCACCTTCAGCCAGGGTGACGGTCCGGCCGAGATCAAGATCAACGGCGTGATCGTGACCGGCACGCCCGGCCAGGTGATCGACACCGGCGAGGGCCTGCTGACCATCACCGGCAAGACCGACACGCAGATCACCTACACCTATGTGCTCAAGGACAATGTCCTTGTCCCGGGCACGAGCAGCAACGACACCATTCCGGTCACCGTGACCGACAAGGACGGGCAGGTCGCGTCGGCCGATCTCGTCATCAAGATCGTCGACGACGCGCCCGACGCGCGCAACGACACCGACAGCATCGCAGCAGGCAGCTTCGCGCCCGAGACCGGCAATGTCATTAGCGGCGAGGGCACGCTGACTGGCGCGCTCGGCAAGGATACGGTCGGCGCCGACGGCGCGAGCGTCACCGGAGCGACCAGCAACAATGCGCCGGCGAATGCGCCGGTCAGCGATCCCGTCACCGGACAGATCATCGTCCAGGGCCAATATGGCACCCTCACGATCAATCCCGACGGTAGCTATAGCTACGTTCGTGCACCGGGCACGCCGGGTGGCGTCAGCGACGTCTTCACCTATACGCTGAAGGACGGCGACGGCGACAGCGACACCGCGACGCTGACCATCAACATCGGCAACTCCACTCCGGAAGTGAACGCGCCCGACATCGGCGCGGCCGGCACGGTGGTCTATGAAGCGGCGCTCGGCGCGCGCGGGGCGGGCGAGAGCCAGGGCTCGGTCGAGGGCGCAGGCCCCGGCGCGAACGACGATCCGCGCGAGACGACCAGCGGCATCATCGCGGTCAATCAGGGCGACGGTCCGGCGGTCATCACCATCAACGGCGTGGTCGTGAGCGGCGTCGCCGGCCAGGTGATCGACACGGGCGAGGGCCTGCTGACCGTCACCGGCGTGACCCCGAGCGCGATCGCCTACAGCTACACGCTCAAGGACAATATCGTCTTCAACGGCGACGCCACCGACAGCATTGCGGTCACGGTCACCGACAAGGACGGCCAGGTCGCGAGCGACACGCTGACCATCACCATCGTCGACGATGCGCCCGACGCGAAGGACGACACCGACGCGCTTGCCGCCGGTGCCTATGGCCCCGAGACCGGCAATGTCATCAGCGGCGCGGGCACCACCTCGGGCGCGGCTGGCGCCGATATCCAGGGCGCGGACGGCGCCTCGGTGGTCGCGGTCACCGGCTTCGGCGGCAGCGCCGACGACAGCTTCGACGCGGACGGCAATCTTCAGGTCGCCGGCCAGTATGGCACGCTCACGATCAAGGCGGACGGCAGCTACAGCTACGTCCGCAACGCCGGTTCGCCGGGCGGCGTCAGCGACGTCTTCAACTACACCCTCAAGGACGCGGACGGCGACGTCGACACCGCTAAGCTGACGATCACGATCGGCAACAATGCGCCGACCGTCGATGCGCCCGACGCGGGCGCGCCCGGCACGGTCGTCTACGAGGCGGGCCTGCCCGCGCGCGGCGCCGAACCGGCCGGCTCGGGCGAGATCGCCGACGGCGATGCGGCCAACAACAGCGACACCCGAGAAGCCACCAGCGGCACGATCAACTACACGCAGGGCGATGCCCCGGCGGTGGTCCGGATCGAGGGCGCGGTGGTCAGCGCGGTCGGCCAGGTGATCGACACCGGCGAGGGCCTGCTCACCATCAAGAGCATCACCGCCGGCGCGATCGGCTACGATTACGTCCTCAAGGACAACACCATCGGCGTCCAGGCGACCGACGGCGGCAACACCAAGGACAACATCAGCGTCACGGTGACCGACGCCGACGGCTCGGTCGCGAGCGACACGCTCGTGATCACCATCGTCGACGACGCGCCAGTTGCGCGGGCCGACACCGACAGCGTCGGTAACTTCACCGGCCCCGAGACGGGCAACGTCATCACCGGCGTCGGCACCACCTCGGGCGCGGCGGGCGCGGACACGCTCGGTGCGGACGGCGCGCGAGTGATCGCCGCCGGCAGCATCAACAACGCCACGCCGGCCTCGGTCCTCTCGGGCGCGAGCGTCGTCATCCAGGGCCAGTATGGCCAGCTGACGATCTTCCAGAACGGCAATTACAGCTACACCCGGACCAACGGCGACCCGCTGGTCGCGGTGGAGAAGTTCTCGTACGTCCTGGTCGACGGCGACGGCGACACCTCGCCCTCGACGCTGACCATCAGCATCAACGACAATCCGGTGAACCTCACGGTCCCGGCGCTCGGCGATGCCTCGACCCTGGTCTATGAATCGGCGCTCGGGACCCGCCCCGGCGAGCCCAACGGCTCGACCGAGGGCTCGGCCGCCGGCTCGAACGTCGACCCGCGCGAGGCCGTGTCGGGAAGCTTCAGCTTCACCGCGCCCGACGGGGTCGACTCGCTGGTCGTTGCGGGCTTCAGCATCCCCTCGGCCACCTTCACCGGAACGGTCTTCAGCGACGCCACCGGCAAGCTCGAGATCACCTCGATCGTCTACAATGACGTGACCGGCGCGGGCCAGGTGTTCTACAAGTACACCCTGCTCGACAACACGATCGGCGGCGCCCAGCCGGGCGACGTGGTGGTGCCCTTCGCGATCACCGTCACCGACGACGATGGCGACTCCAAGTCGGCCACCCTCAACATCACGATCAAGGACGACGCGCCGCTCGCGGTGAACGACGTCGACAGCGTGGGCAATTCGAACAATCCCGCGACGGGCAATGTCATCACCGGCGTCGATGTCGCGGGCGGCGACGCCAATGCGACCGACGGCGTCAAGGACACGCAAGGTGCCGACGGCGCCAACGTCTACCAGGTGGCGAGCAACAACCTCGCCTCGGCGGCGGTGTCGGTCGCCGGCACGACGGTCATCACCGGCCAGTACGGCCAGCTGACGATCAAGGCCGACGGCAGCTACAGCTACGTTCGCGCCAATGATGCGCCGCTGACCGGCAACGACGTCTTCACCTATGGCATCAAGGATGCCGACGGCGACGTCTCGAGCGCGACGCTCACCATCTCGATCAACGACCAGGGCGTCACCACCACCCTGCCGGTGGCGGGGACGGCGGGCACCGTGGTCTATGAAGCGGCGCTCGGCGCGCGCGGTCCGGGCGAAAGCCAGGGCTCGGTGGAGGGAGCGGCGCCCGGCGCGAACGACGATCCGCGCGAGGCGACGAGTGGCTCGATCGGCTTCACCGCGCCCGACGGGCTGGGCTCGGTCACCATCGGCGGCCAGACCTTCACCCTCGGCAGCACCTTCCCGAGCTCGGCCATCACGGTCGACAAGGGCTCGCTGGTGGTCACCGGGATCAGCTTCAATGCCGCGACCGGCATCGGCAGCGTCAGCTACACCTACACGCTGGCCGACAACACGCTCGGCGACCCGAGCAGCGCGCTCATTCCGTTCACCGTCACCGACAGCGACGGCGACTCGAGCAGCAAGACGCTGACCATCGCCATCGTCGATGACGCGCCCACCGCGCGGGCCGACACTGACAGCGTCAACGAGGGCTCGGCCACCGACGGCAACGTCATCTCGGGCGTCAACACCACCAGCGGGGCGGCGGGTGCCGACACGCAGGGCGCCGATGGCGCGGTCGTGGTCGGCGTCAAGGCCGGCACTTCGGCGACCGACGTCAGCGGCAGTGTCGGGACCGAGATCAACGGCCTCTACGGCAAGCTGATCCTCAACGCCGACGGCAGCTACAATTATGTCGCCAACCCGAACAGCGTGACGGCCAATTCGCCCGACCTGTTCACCTACACGATCCGCGACGCGGACGGCGACACCAGCACCACCACGCTGACGATCAACGTCGTCAACGTGAGCATCCCGGCCGACAACCAGACCAAGACGGTCGACGAGGCGGCGCTGGATCTCGTCAAGGACGGCGCGGACCTGGCGGCAGGCACCACGACGGGCTCGAACCCGGGCTCGACCGGCGAGACGGTCACTGGGCAGCTCAATGTCGTTGGCGCGACCAGCTATACGCTGGTAGGCCCGGCCACGGGGGCCAACGGCATCCTCCAGCTCAACAGCAACGGCAGCTATACCTACACGCTGACCTCGCCGGTCACGACCAGCCCGGCGGCCAATGACGGCGCGGTCGTGAGCGGCAGCAATGTCTTCACCTACACCGCGGTGGATGCCAACGGGAACAGCACCCAGGGCACCATCACGATCAACATCAAGGATGACGTTCCCACCGCCATCAACGACGTCGACAGCGTCACCGAGGGCCTTGGCAACAAGGCCGACGGCAATGTCCTGAGCGGCATCGGCGGGACCGACGCCAATGCCACCGACGGCACTGCGGACACCATCGGTGCTGACAAGCCGGGCAGCGTGGTCGGTGCGCGCACCGGCGCCGAGGCTGCTGGCGGGGCGTTCAGCACCGTCACCGCGGCCGGGACCACCATCAGCGGCACTTACGGCGACCTGTTGATCAAGGCCGATGGCAGCTACGTCTACACGCTCAAGACCGGGTCGATCCCGACCAATGTCACGAGCGAAACCTTCAGCTACCTGATGCAGGACGGCGACGGCGACACCGATGTCGCGCAGCTGACCATCAACCTCGTCCAGGACGCCCGCATCCCGAGCGTCACCAACCCGGCCGGTACCGTCTACGAGGACGGGCTCGCGGACGGCGTGCAGCACGGGATCGGCAGCCAGACCACGACCGGATCCTTCCAGGTCGATTTGAAGGGCGAGACCGGTAGCGTCACCATCGGCGGCGTCGCGGTCACCAACGGTGCGGCGTTCGACACCGGCGAGGGCACGCTGACCATCACCGGCGTCAGCACGGTCGCGGGCGTCACGACCTACAGCTACAGCTATACGCTGAAGGCCGCGCTCATCCAGGCTGGCCAGGGTGAGGTCAATCCGACCATCGACACCGTCACCGTCAGCGTCACCGACGCGACCGGCGACAGCGCCAGCGGCACCATCACGATCAGCATCGTCGACGACATTCCGGTCGCCAAGTTCGATACGGGTTCGGTCAGCGAAGGCGCGACCCTCTCGGTCAATGCGGCCAATGGCGTGCTCGCCAACGACGTGTTCGGCGCCGACGGCAAGGACGCGGGCGGCGGGGTCGTCGGCATTGCCGCCGGCAACACCGGGGTCGCCAGCACCTCGGGCGTCGGCACCGCGATCGTCACGGCCAAGGGCACGCTGACGCTCTTCGCGGACGGCAGCTACACTTATGTCGCCAAGCCCAACGTCATCTCGGCCGATACCACCGACGTGTTCACCTACACGATCCGGGACGGCGACGGTGACTTGAGCTTCACCACGCTGACGATCGATCTGAAGGCGGTGACCCTGGTCGCCGACAACCAGACCGCGCTCGTCAACGAGGCCGCGCTCGACACCACCAAGGACGTGAACGACCTGGCCGCGAGCCTCGTCACGGGCTCGCAGCCGGGCCTGACGACCGAGACCTACAAGGGCACGCTGGCCGTGGCCGGCGGCTCGGGCATCAGCTACACGCCACAGACGGTGACCGGCCTCTACGGCCAGTTCGAGCTCAAGGCCGACGGCAGCTATACCTACACGCTGACCAAGAACATCGTCGGGGCGGCGGCCAACAATGGCGCGAACACCGTGCCGGCGGCCGAAACCTTCACCTATGTCGCGACCGACGCCAACGGCAACACGGTCACCGGCACTATCAAGGTCGATGTGGTCGACGACGTGCCGACCGCGGCCAACGACACGGTCGGGCAGGTCGCCGAGAACCAGGCGGTCAGCTTCAGCGTGTTCGGCAACGACAAGTTCGGGGCCGACGGGGTCAACACCGCCGACGCGAGCAAGGTGACCTTCACCCAGCCCGCCGCCGGCACGGTCAGCTACAATGCGGTGACCGGCCTCTTCACCTTCACCCCGGCCGCCGGCCAGGAAGGCAGCACGACCTTCACCTACACCATCGAGGATGGCGACGGTGACAAGTCGACCGCCACGGTGACGATCAACCTCCAGCCCGACTCGGTCCCGGTAGTCACCAACGCGGTCGCCAAGGTCGACGACGACGGCCTCGCGGGCGGCATCGCGGGCGGGACGGGCGACATCGACGCCAATGCCGGCGAGACCCCGGCTTCGGCGAGCGAGGCGGTGTTCAACGGCAAGATCAACGTCAACTGGGGCAATGACGCCGCCGGTTCGTCGATCACCTTCGCCAACCTCAACGGCACCACCGGCACCGTGGGCACCGAGACGGTGACCTACAGCTGGAGCGGCAGCACGCTGACCGCGACGAGCGCCCGTGGCCCGGTCTTCCAGATCGTGGTCGATCCGGCGACGGGCAATTACACGCTCACCCTGCTCAAGCCGATCCTCCATGCGGCGGGCGGCGGCGAGGCTTCGGCCCTCGTCGACCTCAACTATCGCGCGCAGGACGGTGACGGCGACGTCGTCACCACCGGCAAGCTCAGCATCGAGTTCAACGACGATGCGCCAAGCCCCTTCACGCCGGGGTCGGTGACCACCACCAACGGCGACACGCCGGCGGTGCAGGGCAACCTCAACCTCAGCATCGGCGCCGACGGCTTCGGCAGCCTGGTGTTCAGCGCGGCGCTGAACGGCCAGGTCGCGACCGACCAGAACGGCAAGACGCTCACGGTCGGCGGCCAGACGCTCTATTACTCGGTCAACGGGGCGACGCTAACGGCGCAGACCCAGGGCGGCGTCGTCGGCTACACGACTACGCTCAACCAGAACGGGACCTATTCGTTCGACGTCCAGAATGTCATCTCGAACGGGACGGAGACCACCTTCTCCAACCTGACGAGCTCGGCGGCGGGCAACGTCCTCTATCGCGGGGTCGGCGCCGACGATCCGACGACGCCCACCGACATCCTCCTGTCGGGCAGCCTCGGCGGCACGTCCCAAACGGTGAACACCGACAGCGACTCGATCGGCACGGCCAATCAGTCGATGGACCCGGGCGAGACGCTGCGGATCGACCTCGTGTCGAACCTCACCAGCGGCGCGGCGACGGCCACCGGCTTCAACTACGGCGCGCATGTCGGAACGACGAACTTCGACCAGCTCATCCCGCAGGTGCAGGGTGCGCAGAATCAGGTCGTGAGCTTCCGGGTCTATGCGCTCAACACCACGCTGACCGCGTCGGGCACGCCCGACAGCGATCCGGCCGGCGGCTTCTCCGACAGCACGCTGGTCCAGGTGAAGAGCGTCTCGGTCCAGGACTATCTGACCGGTGGGACCGCCAGCGCCAACCTGACCACGGTCGGGCAGGTCGTGACCGTCGGCTTCGGGATCACCGCGACCCTCCAGTCGGACGGCTCGGTGATCTTCGCGGGGGTCCAGGAAGGGGATCGTTACGCGATCAACACCAACACGACCCAGTTCAACGCGGTCGTGGTCCAGGACCTGACGGGCAGCTTCGATCTCGGCATCTTCAAGATCGGCGCCGTCTCGGCGGGCACGCCGATCATCCAGGTGCTGCCGGTCATCGCCACCGACGCCGATGGCGACAGCGTCAACGCGACCATCACCGCGACGATCAACCCGGTCGGCTCGCCGCCGGTGGCGCTCGACATGAATGGCGATGGCCAGATCAGCTATCTTAGCCATGATGCACTGGTCGCCTATGACTATAACGGCGATGGCACCAAGGAAGCGACCGCGTGGGTGGGGCCGCAGGACGGGCTCCTCGTCCGCGACGCCGACGGCAACGGCACGGTCAGCGGCTCGAGCGAGTTCGTCTTCGGCGGCCAGTCGGCAACCGACCTCCAGTCGCTGCGGGCCCAATATGGCGACGTGCTCGATGCCAATGACGCCGACTTCGCCAAGTTCGCGGTCTGGCAGGATCTGAACTCGAATGGTGTCGCCGATGCCGGCGAGGTGAAGAGCCTGGCCGAACTGGGGATCAGTTCGATCAACCTCGTCGGAGACGGCGTGGTCGGGACCGCGGCGAACGGCGACGTGACGATCGTCGGCTCGACCAGCTTCGTCCGCAACGGCAGCACCGAACTGGCGCAGGACGCCATCTTCAAGCTCGGCGCGGCGATCGAGACGGCCAAGCAGGCCGAGCCGGCGAACAGCACGTCGGCGGTGCTGGTCGCGGCTGCCGCCGCCGCCGCCGCCCTCGCCTCGGCCCCGGTCGCGGCGCAGCCCGCGCCGCAGGACGAGCATGCATCGCCGATCGCCGACGACAGCCATCCGGCGGTGGGCTCGGCCCCCGCGCCGCAGGCGATCGAGCATGCGGCCGAACCGGCCCTCGATCACCTCGCCGCGGCGGCGACCAAGGCGCCGGTGCAGCCACCGGTCGGCGAGCCGGTCCAGCACTTCGCCGATGCGGGTCATCGGCAGCTCGAAGTGGCGCATGCCGACGACGGTGGCGCCCAGCTGCAGGCGCTCGACCACGGGACCAGCCTGCCAGCCACGGCGGCGGTGCTTGCCCCGGCGAGCTTCGCCGGCGGCGAGATCCAGCTTCCGAGTGCGGACCAGCTGGCGGCGCTGATGGGCAAGGGTGAAGCGATCCAGCACAATCCGGCGCTTGAGCAGGTGCTCAGCGATGCGCTGGCTGGCGGGGCCAAGGGGCCCGACCTCGACCAGCTCATCGGTGCTGCCATCAAGCTCGCCGAGCCGGTCCAGCACCAGCCCGGCCACGAAATGGCGGCGGTTCCGGACGGCGGAGTCGCAGCCCTGGCAACCCAGCTGGCAAGCGCTGTTCCGTCATGGGACGCGGGCCATGCAGGGGCTTTCGTCCCGATGATGGCGGCCGCAATGGAGAGCCCAGCGCTTCATCCTGACGCGGTTCAGCCAGTCGCCAACGGCTAGGAGAACCCAAGGCAGGGCAGGGCGCCAGTGGACGGGCGCCCTGCTCTGCTCGTTTGACCAGAAGGGGGATTTATGACCTTGAAGAAGATGCTGCTGATCGTTCCGGGCGCCCTGCTCGCGAGCGCCGTTCCCGCTTATGCGGTCGACCTTCGTTCCGCGGTCCAGGCCGCGCTGCAGAGCAATCCCGAGATCCGGCAGGCGGTCCACAACCGCGAAGCCACGATGGAAGAGCTCAACCAGGCCCGCGGCCTGTGGGGCCCGCGCGTCGACCTGCGCGCCTCGGCGGGCGTGCGCGAACTGCGCAATCCGTCGCGCCGCCGCATCGGCCTTGGCGATCAGATGCTGAAGCCGGTCGAGGGCGAACTGGTCGTCGACCAGCTGCTGGTCGATGCCGGCGGCCGCAACGCCGAGATCCGCCGCCAGGCGAGCCGCACCGACGCCGCCGCCGCCCGGATCGAGGAGCGCAGCGAATTCGTCGCGCTGAACGTCGCGCGCAACTACATCGACTATCTGCTCCAGCAGCGGCTCGTCGCCATCTCGGAAGACAATGTCGCCTTCCACGAGAAGCTCGCGGGCGATCTCCGCCAAGGCGTGCAGCAGGGTTCGATCTCGATCGCCGACCAGCAGCAGGCCGAAGAGCGGCTGCAGGCTGCCCGCGCCCGGGTCACCGAGGCCCGCGAGGATCTCGAGACCGCGGCCATCTCCTTCCAGACGCTGACCGGCATGCCGATCGACAGCGTCTCGGTGCCGCCCGACCTGACCGCCTCGGTGCCGGCGACACTGGCCGATGCCGAGAATCTCGCGCGCAACAACAATCCGCGCGTTCAGGAAGCGATCGCCGACCTCAGCAGCGCCCGCGAAGTGGTGCGCTCCGCGCGCAGCGACGTGGGGCCGAAGCTCAACGCCGAGGGCCGTGCCCGGGTCGGCAATGACGTCGACGGCTTCGCGGGCAATACCCGCGACCTCCAGGCCAATCTGGTGCTTCGCTGGACGCTGACCAACGGTGGCATCAAGGAAGCCAATGTTCGTGAGCAGCAGCGCCGCGCCGACGAGGCCCACGCCCGCCTGTTCCAGACCCAGCGTTCGGCCGAGGAGGATGCGCGCTCGGCGTGGAGCCGCCTGCAGAACCAGCAGCGCCTCGTCAGCGAGCTCGAGAACCAGAGCCGCATTAGCGACGACCTGCTGCTCTCGTACCGCGAGCAGTTCAACGTCGGCCGCCGCTCGCTGCTCGACGTGCTCGATGCGCAGAACACCCGCCAGAACGTCCAGGCCCAGGCCGAGACCGCGCGCATGAGCCGCCTGTTCGCCCAGTATCGGGTGCTCGCCGCCTCGAACAAGCTGGTCGAGGCCCTCGGCGTGCCGATGCCGCAGGGCGCCTACAGCGACCTTCGCAGCCGCTTCAAGGTCCGCGCCGTGCCGGCAAGCGATCGCCAGGAGAACAGCCTGCGCTATCCGGTCATGGGTCCGCCCGCCGATCCGCAGGACGTCGGTGCAACCCCGCGCCCGGCGACCGGTGCGGCCGCGACGGCGCCGCCGGCCGAGCCGATGCCGGCCCCGGCCCCGGCCCAGTAAATGCGTCACGCAGTGAGGATTGTCCGTTGAGCTTCGTCAATCTGGTGGAAGCCTCGTCCAACGAGGCACTCGACCCCGTCCTCGACTGCCTTGCCTATCTCGCGCGCGCAGCGGACCGGCCTTCGTCGCCTGTCCTGCTGCGCGCCGGACTGGCGCTCAATTCGCAGGGGCTGCTGCCCTTCCACCAGGTCGAGCCGGCGCTCGAGCAGGTGGGGATGCGCGGGCATCCGCTGACCCGCAATCTCAAGGGCTGGCCCACGGCGCGGTTGCCCGCGATCCTCGAGCTCGAGGACGATCGTGCGCTGGTCCTCAACGAACTGAACGGCCGCGAGGCGCTCGTCTACGTGCCCGGCGCGGCCGAGCCGATCTGGGTTGAGGCGAGCGAGATCGAGCCGCTGTTCACCGGCCGCGCGGTGCACGTCGAGGCCGACCCGACGCAGGAACGCGCCGGCGAACGGCCATGGGACCGGGCCAAGCGCGTCCACTGGTTCTGGAGCGAGGTCAACAAGATCCGCGGCGAATTCCGCCCGGTGCTGCTCGCCGCCCTGGTGGTGAACCTGCTCGCCTTCGCGGTGCCGTTGTTCACCATGCACGTCTACGACCGGGTCATCCCCAACAAGGCGATCCCGACCCTGTGGGTGCTGGCGCTTGGCGTCCTCCTTGCGCTCGGGCTCGACTTCATGCTCCGGCTCGCCCGCGCGCAGCTTATCGACGAAGTCGGCCGCAAGCTCGACGCCAAGCTTAGCCAGAAGCTGTTCGAGAAGATCATGAACATCCCGCTCGCCGAGCGCGCGGGAAGCACCGGCGCCATGGCCCGCCGGGTCAGCGAATATGAGACGGTGCGCGACTTCTTCGCCTCGACCACCGTGGTGCTCGCGGTCGACGTCATGTTCCTGTTCGTCTTCCTGATCCTCATCACCGTGCTCGCCGGCTGGCTGGTGCTGGTGCCGCTCGTCGGCATGGCCGTGATGCTGCTCGCAGGGGTGAGCCTCCAGAAGAGCATGAATCAGGCCGCGCTCGACAGCCTCGCGGATTCGAGCCTTCAGCACAGCGTGCTGGTCGAGAGCATCTCGGGGCTCGAGACGCTCAAGGCCCAGCGTGCCGAAGGGCAGATGCTCGGCCGCTGGCGGCGCCTGGCGGACATGACTGCCGGCACGCAGGAGAAGATGCGCCGCCTGACCAGCATTGCGGTCAATCTCGCCAGCCTGTCGCAGCAGCTGATCTCGATCGGCCTGCTGATCGGTGGGTTTTACATGTTCAACGCCGGCCTGATGAGCATGGGCGCGATCATCGCGATCGTCATGCTCGCAGGCCGTGCGTTGTCGCCGGTCGGCCAGTTCGCCTTCCTCATCACGCGGGGCAAGCAGGCGTTCACCACGCTCGCCAGCCTCCAGCGGATGATGGAATCGGGTGACGAGCGGGTCAGCGCCGCGCGCTCGATCGTGCCCGAGATCCGCAACGGCCACCTCGCGCTCGAGCATGTCGGCTTCCGCTATCCGACCGCCGCGCGCGACAGCCTCAGCGACATCAACCTCGTGATCCGCCCGGGCGAGAAGATCGGCATCATCGGCCGCGTGGCCTCGGGCAAGTCGACGCTCGGCCGGCTGCTCTGCGGCCTGTATGCGCCGACCGATGGCGTGCTGACCGTCGATGGCCTCGACAGCCGCCAATATCACCCGCACCAGCTGCGCGACGCCTTCCGCTTCGTCGGCCAGGACGCCGAGCTTTTCTCGGGCTCGGTCCGCGACAACCTGCTGCTTGGCGGCGCGCGCGCGACCGACGAGGAAATGATCGACGCGGTTCAGCGCTCGGGTGCCGACATCTTCCTGTCGCGCGATGCGGCTGGCTTCGACCTGCCGGTGGGTGAGCGCGGGGCGCTGCTCTCGGGCGGCCAGCGCGCGCTGCTGGTCCTCGCCCGCGCGCTCGTCAGCGACAGCCGGATGCTGTTCCTCGACGAGCCGACCGGCGCGATGGATACGCAGACCGAGGCCTATTTCATCGACAAGCTCAAGACTGCGCTCAAGCCCGACCAGACGCTCGTCGTCGCCACCCACCGCCACCAGATGCTGTCGATCGTCGACCGCCTGCTGGTGATCGACGGCGGGCGGATCATCGCCGACGGTCCGGTCGACCAAGTGCTCGGTCGGCTGCGCGACGCTGCCGCGGCGCAGGCCCGGCCACAGGAGGCCTGAGCCATGACCTCGCTCGCCCTCCTCCAGCGTCGCGCCGCCATCCGCTTCGCCAGCCTGCGCTGGGACGTGCTGCTCGGCGGCGCGCTCGGCCTTGCGATCCTCGTCGGGCTGGCCGTCACCTATGCGGCGACCATGCGTAATCCGGCCGAAGCGGCGCCGGTCGCATCGCTGCCGATGACGCAGGCCAAGGCCGCGGTGCTGCTCGCCGCGACCACCGGCGACCAGGCGCAGCAGGTCCGCGCCACCGGTGCCGAGGCCGAGCAGATCAATGCCGCGCTCCCCTTCAGCGGCGCGCCCGTCCAGGCCGCCGCGCCCTTCATGGCGCCGACCGGCGGCACCGCCTACGACCGCGCGCTTACCTGCCTGACGCAGGCAGTCTATTACGAAGCGGGATTCGAGCCGCTCGAGGGCCGCCGCGCGGTCGCGCAGGTGATCCTCAACCGCATGCGCCATCCCGCTTTCCCCAAGTCGGTCTGCGGGGTCGTCTACCAGCGCAATTCGACGCCCATCTGCCAGTTCACCTTCGTCTGCGACGGTTCGCTCAACCGTGCGCCCGCTGCTGGCGCCTGGGCCGAGGCGCGCCGCGTCGCCGCAGCGGCGCTCGCCGGCTATGTCGACGGCGCGGTCGGACAGGCGACGCATTATCATGCCGACTATGTCGCGCCCTACTGGGCGCCGATGCTCGCCAAGATCACCAAGATCGGCGCGCACATCTTCTATCGCTGGCCGGGCGCCTGGGGCCAGCGCGGCGCCTTCACCGGCCGCTACATCGGCGAGCCGAACGATCCCGCGTCGCTTCGCCCGGCGATCCGCCCGGCGATCCTCGCGGGCGGCGAGACCATCGCCGCCGCCGACGTGCCTCCCGCGCAGCTGACCTTCGAGCAGGACAAGACGATCCGCCGCGCCTCGAACGACGTCGGCGGGCTGCTCGACACCAGCAAGGGCTGGCGCCTGTCGATCCCCGATCCGCAGGCAACCGCCAATCGTGCGCGCGCGACGCTCGCCGCGCAGGAGCAATCCACTCCCCTTCCGCGTGACGCGGCCACGGTTGCCGCCGTCACCAGCGCGAGCAGCGGTTCGGCCGCGCTCGCCAGCAATCAGTAACAGGCGTGAACCAAATGGCCTCCATCCCCTTCGCTCCCGCCGCCGGCCAGTCCCGCCGCCACGGCCGCGCCCCGCTGACGGGCTCGCGCAAGATCATCCTTTACAGCGCGATCGGCTTCTTCCTCTTCCTCGTCTGGTCGATGATCGCCCATGTCGACGAAGCCACGCACGGGCAGGGCAAGGTCATCCCGACCAGCAAGGTCCAGCTGATCCAGTCGTCCGAGCCGGCGACAGTGCGCGAGATCCTCGTTCGCTCGGGCGAACGGGTGAAGGCGGGCCAGCTCCTCGTTCGCCTCGACGATACGCAGTCGAGTTCGGAACTCGGCCAGATCGAGGCCGAGACGCAGGCGCTGCAGCAGCGCGCGAGCCGCCTCGGCAGCGAAGGCGGAGTCGCCTCGACCTCGGTCAGCGGTGACGAAGGCGCCCTGCTCCAAGCCCGCCGCGGCGCGCTGTCGGGCCGGCTGAGCGCGCTCAACGCCACCGCCGAACAGCGTCGACGCGAGGCCGCCGAGGCCGCCGCGACGATCAACAGCCTCGGCCAGAGCCTCAAGCTCGCGCAGGACAATGTGAACCGACTGGCCCCGCTCGCGGCCAAGAACATCGTGCCTCAGACCGAGCTCGCCACCGCGCAGCGCGAAGTGGTCGACCTCCAGGGCCGCATTGCGGCTGCGCGCGAACAGCAGGGTCGGGCCATGGCGGCGGTGGGCGAAGCGCGTGCGCAGGCCGCCGAGGCCAGCGCCCAATTCCGCCAGGACGCCTTGAACGAGCGCAGCCAGGTCACGCAGAAGATCGCCATCAACGAGCAGACGTTGCGCGGGGCGCAGGGGCGGCTCAGCCGGACCGAGATCCGCTCGCCGGTCGATGGCGTCGTCAACGACGTCCAGATCACCACGCGCGGCGGATTTGTCCAGGCCGGGCAGAAGATCATGGAAGTCGTGCCGACGGGCGACAAGCTGCTGGTCGAGACTCGCGTGAAGCCTAGCGACATCGCCTTCATCAAGGTCGGCGATCGCGCGCTGGTGAAGGTCACCGCCTATGATTTCTCGATCTACGGCGGGCTCGAGGGCAAGGTCGTCCAGGTCAGCGCCGACTCGATCTACGACGAGGCGACGCGCGAGGCCTATTTCAACGTCATCGTCGAGACCGAGCGGAGCTATCTGACGACGGCGGGGCGACGGCTACCGATCACGCCGGGCATGATGACCGACACGCAGATCATCACCGGCCGCAAGACGATCCTCACCTATCTTCTGAAGCCGGTGCTCAAGGCCAAGAGCGACGCCCTGACCGAACGCTAGCGCTTCAGCCGAGCAGCGCGGGGCCGAGGTCGGCTTCGGTCACGGTGAAGGTCGTCGATGCGATCTCGACAGCGAGGGTCGGCGCGGCGGCCGGGACCGGCAGGCTCGCGCGGTCGGTGGCCGAGGCATAGACCACCGGCGGACGCTCGACCGGCATGCGATAGCCGTGGGTCCAGCGCCTTCCGCCCGCGTAGCTGAAGATCGGGCGATAGTCGGTGATGTCGGCGGCATCGACGATCCGGTCGGTGCCATTGTCGAGCACCACCAGCCGGCCACCGCTCGCCACCGTCAGCACCGCATGGTCGCTGCGCCGGACGAGATCCTTAACGATGACGAGGTAGAGTTCGCGCTCGGCGAAGCCCGCGGCCCGAAGCAGCTGCAATTTCGCGATCGCATAATCCTCGCAGTCGCCGCGGCCACGTCGGAGCGACTCGGCAGCGCTCTGCCAGACGTCGCTGCGGCCGAACTGGCGGCTGTCGTCCTCGAAGGCGATGCGGGCGTTGACGAAACGATTGACTAGATCGATCCGCTCGGCGGCCGGGCGGTCGCGCAGCGCGGCGGCGAAGCGCGCGCTGGCGGCGTCGAGCGGGCGATGCTCGACGTTGCGGAAACGCTGGTCGAGCGGCGTTCCCGATACGGGAAGCGCGACCGAGCCGAACACGTCGGGGCGATCGGTCGCGACCGCGGCGCGCTGGAGCCGGATCGGGGTTGCCGACCACGGCGAGCGAAGCACCGCGGGCGTCGCGGCCGGGAGGACGGCGGCGGTCTCGACCACCGGCGCGGCGAGGCCCTGCTGCTGCGCCATCAACTGCGCGAGGCGGCTGCCGGTGCCGAGCAGGGCTTCGCTCTTGGCGGCAAAGCTCGCGCTCACGGCGTAAGGCGAGGAGGCGCTCTGGGCGAGCGCAGGGCTCGGCGCCAGAAGCGCGACGGCAGCAAGGCCGAGGACGGCGGTAAGGCTCTTGTCCATGGCGCCGGTTGTCGCAGGACAAGGCGAACAACCGCTTTCCGCCGATGGTTAAAGCCCCGGTAAGGCTGCGAATGTCAGTCCAGATCGGAGAGGAACGCCTCGACAACGCGATCGAAGATCCGCGGCTGCTCGAGATTGGGGAGATGGCCGGCGCCGGTGATCTCCACCAGTCCGGCATGCGGGATGAGCGTCTTGAGCTCCTCCGACAGCGCGGGCGGGGTGATCCGGTCCTCGCTGCCGTAAAGGATCAGCGTCGGCACCGCGATCGCGCGTGCTTCTGCCCGCTGGTCGGCGAGCCAGACCGCTTCGGCGGCGATTCCATAGGCTGCGGGATCGATCCGGCTCATGGTTTCGATCACCCCCGCGCGGATCGCGGGGTCGGCGGGTTCGGCGAGCAGCGCACCGGCCCGCGTCTCGGCAAGCCCAGACATGCCCAGACTGGCCGCACCGGCGAGCGAGCGGTCGTAGATCGCGCGGCCCTCGGGATGAACGGCGAAGGTATCGGCAAGGACGAGGCTCGCGATCCGCCCGGGGGCGAGCGCATGCATCGCGATCGCGATCACCCCGCCGAGGCTGAGCCCGCAGACATGCGCCCGCTCGATCCCGAGCGCGTCGAGCGTCGCCAGCGCCGCCTCGGCGAAGGTCACGCGGGTCGCGCCTTCGATGAAGCCGCTGTCGCCATAACCCGGAAAGTCGATCGCGAACGTGTGGCGGGATTGGCCGAAATGGGCGACCTGGCCGTCCCACGCATGCCGGTCCGACCCGACGCCGTGGAGGAAGAGCAGCGGCACGCCGCCCGCTCCCTGCTGCACGATTCCGATGGGGCCGAGGGTGGTCTGGAGCAGGGTCATGATCGTGCCTGCTTGGCATGGGCTCGGCCGCGCGGCTAGACGGAACGGGCATGGCCAAGCTCAGGATCAACGGACAGGCGCTCGAGATCGCGATGGATCCCGCGACGCCCTTGCTGTGGGCGATCCGCGACGCCGCCAATCTGACCGGCACCAAGCAGGGCTGTGGCGGGGCCGGCCGGTGCGGCGCATGCACGGTGATCGTCGACGGCGCGGCGATGCTGAGCTGCGCGGTCCCGATCGGCAGTCTCGAGGGCGCGGATGTCACGACCATCGAAGGGCTCGCCAATCATCCGGTGACGGCGGCGCTGGTGGCCGAGGAAGCGATCCAGTGCGGTTTCTGCATCCCCGGCTTCGCCTGCGCCGCCGCTGCGCTCTTGCAGCAGAACCCGCGGCCCTCGCCCGAGCAGGTCGACGCCCTCCCGAACCTCTGCAGCTGCGGTTGCCAACCACGCCTGCGACGGGCGATCGCGCGCGCCGCCGGCACCATGCTCGCGCCGGCGGCGCCCGGCCCGACACCCCCGCCCGAGATCGTTCCGGCTCGTTAATCATCGGCTCATCCACTCGGGACGAAGCTCCGGTGAACCATCCGCTGGAGCTTTTCGGTCATGCGTCTGTCCCTTGCTGCTCTTCTCCTTCTCGGAACCGCGGTCCCCGCGGTAGCCCAGGATCCCGATCCCCAACCCGTGCAGGAAGCGCAGGCGGCGCCCGCGCCCGAACCCGAGCCGCGTCGCGACACGCCGCCGGTCCGGCACCGGGCGGAGGAGTCGCCCCGGGTGATGCGCGGCGATGGCGGGGGCGAGCGCGCCATGCCCCGCTTCGACCCGCCGCCGCCGCCCCCGGTCATGGTATCGGCGCCCACCGCCGAGTCCACCCGGGCCGCCCCCGATCGCTCGCGCGGCAATGCGTGGCGCGAACAGGCGCGGACCGAGGTCGAGGAGCGGCGCAGCGAACGCCAGCGCGACTGGGTCCGGCCGACCGATGTCGAGGCGCCGCGGCCCGCGGCGACCGACAGCGTCAGCGGCTGGCAATATGAGCGCCGCGACGCCGCGCGCCGCGCCCGCCAGGATCGCGAGGGGGCCATCCAGGTCCCGCCGCCGCGCGAGGAGCCGCGCCGGATCCCCGTGGTCGGGCAGGCGCCGCAGTCGCCCGAGCCGATCCGCGTTCGCCCGGTCCCGGGGGCGATCACCCCGCCCGGCTACGAGCAGCGAGGCGAACGGGTCGACCGTCCGGGCTGGCGCGACGATTGGCGCCGCGACCGGCGGTACGATTGGCGTCGCCAACGCGACCGCGACCGCGGCCGCTTTCATGTCAGCGTCTACATCGATCCGTTCGGCTGGAATTACCGTCCCTACCAGATCGGGTGGCGGCTCCCGTCGCGTTTCTATTCGGCGCGCTACTGGATCCAGGATCCTTGGTATTACCGCCTGCCGCCGGTGAGCGGGCCCTATCGCTGGATCCGCTATTATAACGACGTGCTGCTGGTGGACCTCAGGACCGGCCGCGTGCTCGACACGATCCCGCGCTTCTTCTGGTAGACAGGGCGGGGCGGTTCATCGAAGACGGCGTTGCGGGGCGCGCTCGGGCGCGTCTCGTGACGCCCTGACCTTCATCCGGAGCCGACCCAGCCATGACGATCCGCCGCATCCTTCTCGGCGCCAGCTTGCTCGCGCTCGCCGCCTGCGCGACGACCCGGCCCGAACCGTCCCCGGCTCCGCTGCCCGAGGTCGTTCAGGCCGCGCCCGCACCGAGCGCCGATGAACTGGCCAAGGCCGAGCATGACAAGCTCTTTGCCCTGTTCCAGCGGAGCGACGAGGACGGGCTGAAGCGCAACCCGCTGAACGCGATTTTCCGCGGCGACATGCGCTACGCCGACCGCTTCGGCGACTACATCACCGACGCTTATTATGCCGGCGAGCGGGCGGCGGGCGAGGCCGATCTGGCGGGGCTTGCGGCGATCGACCGGGCCAAGCTCAATCCGACCGACCAGATCGCCTACGACGTGTTCAAGTTCACCACCGAGGATACGCTGCGCGCGCTCCAGCCCGACCTCGTCGCGCTGACGGCGGTGCGGCCGATCAACCATTTCAGCGGCTTCCAGACCTTCTACCCGACCTTTGCCAGCGGTTCGGGCGCGGCGCCGTTCAAGACGCTCGAGGATTACGAGAACAACCTCAAGCGGCACGCGGGCTATGTCGCCTACCTCGACCGCGCGATCGGCCGCTTTCGCGAGGGTGAAGCGAGCGGGGTGGTGGACACCAAGCTGACCGTCCGCAACATGATCGAGCAGTTCGACAACCTCATCAAGCAGAGTCCCAAGCAGTCGAGCTTCATGGGTCCGGTCGCCAAGTTCCCGGACTCGATCTCCGCCGCCGACCGGGCGCGGCTGACCAGGGAATATGAGGCGGCCTACACCGGGCAGATCCGGCCGGTGATGATCCGGATGCGCGACTTCCTGAAGACCGAATATCTGCCCAGGGCGCGCGCGGGTGTCGGTCTGTCGTATATGAAGGGCGGGCCCGAGCTTTACCGCTACCTCGTCAAGTCGACGACCACGCTCGACATGACCCCGGAGGAGATCCACCAGCTTGGCCTCAGCGAAGTCGCGCGGATCAAGGGCGAGATGGAGAAGGTCCGCACCGAGGTCGGCTTCAAGGGCGACCTGCAGGCCTTCTTCGAAGACATGCGGACCAACCCCAAGTTCAAGCCCAAGAGCCGCGAGGCGCTGACGCAGGGCTTCTACGCGATCGGCAAGGAGGTCGACGCCGAGCTTCCCAAATATTTCGCGGTGATGCCCAAGGCGAAGCTCGAGATCCGACCGTACGAGCCGTTCCGCGAGAAGTTCCAGGCCGGCGGCTCCTACGAGAACGGCACGCCCGACGGCTCACGGCCTGGGGTGTTCTATTTCAACGCCTATGACCTGCCGAGCCGGACGACGCCGGGGATGACGACGCTCTATCTGCACGAGGGCTCGCCCGGGCACCACTTCCAGATCAGCCTCGCGCAGGAGAATGAGGCGCTGCCGGCGTTCATGCGGTTCGGCGGGAACACCGCGTTCGTCGAGGGCTGGGCGCTTTATGCCGAGACGCTCGGCTACGACATGGGCTTCTACAAGGATCCCTATCAGCGGATGGGGACGCTCGACGACGAGATGCTGCGCGCGATGCGGCTGGTGGTCGATACCGGCATCCATTCGAAGGGTTGGACCCGCGAGCAGTCGATCAGCTACATGCTGTCGAACAGCGGAATGGGGAAGACCGACGCGACCGCCGAGGTCGAGCGCTACATCGCCATTCCGAGCCAGGCGCTGGCCTACAAGTTGGGCGCGCTGACCATCCAGCGGCTGCGGCGCAAGGCGGAGGCCGAGCTCGGTCCCAAGTTCGACATCCGCGCCTTCCACGACCAGGTGCTCAACACCGGGGCGCTGCCGCTCGCGGTGCTCGAGCAGAAGATCGACCGCTGGATCGCCGCCACCAAGGGGTGAACGGGCGCCGGATCTTCACGATCATCGCGCATAGGCGCCATGGTGGTGAGGGGCGAAGCGGAGGCTTCAGGGTAAGATCGGATCGTTGAAAGAGCTGGGCCGGTGCGAACCGGTCCGGTTATTTCAGCAGGCCAAATCCTACTTTGCAAGTGGCAGGTCGCGCCCGGTCAGGCGGCGCGTGACAGAGCCGCGGCGGCTTCGTGCTGGAGTGCGCGGACGGGGTTGCGCGCGGCGCCCTCGCCAGTCTCGTTGAGGCTCGCGGCCTGCTGCGTCAGGCTGGTCGCCTCGTTGAGGAGGTTGCGCGCCGCGGCGCTAGTCTCCTCGACCATGGCGGCATTCTGCTGGGTCGAGCGGTCCATGCTGGCGATGCTCTCGGTGATCTCGGCGATCGCACGGGCCTGCGCCTGGTTGTCGTCGGCGATCCGGCCGAGCAGCTCGTTCACCTGGGCGACGTCGCCCGAAATGTTGGCCAGCGCGCCATCGACCTTCTCGACGGCCGACACGGCGGAGACCACTTCGGTCTGGGTGACCGTCAGCTGGTCGCGCGCTCGCTTGGCTTCCTCCTCGGCGCGCATGGCGAGCGCGCTGACGAGATCGGCGACCACCGCGAAGCCGCGGCCCGCCTCGCCGGCCCGGCCCGCCTCGACCGCGGCGTTCATCGCCAGCACCCGCGTCTGGAAGGCGATCTTGTCGAGCCCCTCGATCACGCTGTCGATCCCCTTGGCGCTGTCGCTGACGCGGCCCATCGCCTGGACGGCCTCGTCGGCGACGCTGCGGCCCGAGGTGACGACCGCCATGGTCTGATCGGCGCGCGCGACCGTCTCGCCCGCGGCTTGCGCGGTCTGGCGGATGCGCTCGTCCATCTGCGTGATCGACGCCGCGGTCTCCTCGAGCGCGGCGGCGTTGCTTTCGGTCCGGCGGGCGAGATCCTCGCTCGCCTGCGAGATTTCGCGGGCGCCGGAGAAGACGCTCTCGGCGGTGGCCGAGACGGTTTCGAGCAAGGCGCTGAGCGCATGTTCGCGCGCGCCAAGCTTGGCCATGGCGGCGTCGCGTTCGACCTGGCTCTTCTCGAAATACATGGAGATGCAAAGCTCCATGTCGATCAGCGCGGCCTTGACCACGGCAGCGATGAGCGGGAGATCGGCGGACGACCCGCGGCCGAGGCCGAACCGGCCCTTGCCTTCCTCCGACTTGCCGAGGTTGAGGATCAGCTCTTCGACCACCAGGGCGTAGGCGCCGACATACCATTGCGGGGAGAGGCCGATCCGGGCGTGCGTATCGCCGATGCGGCGGGCGCTGGCGTAATAATCCTCGTCGAAGCGACCCGAGGCGAGGCGCTGCCAATGCTTTTGCTGGGCACCCTTGGCGCTGCCCATGTGGGTGCGATCGCGGAAGAAGGCGGCGGTATGCGGGGTCTTCTCGGCGGTGGCGTAGAAGCGGTCGAGGGCGGGCGAGAGGTGACGGGCGATCACGTCCTGTGCCGACGCAAGCCTGGCACGCTGCTCCGCCGTAAAGTCCGTGAAGATCAGCCGCTCGTTCAATTCCTTGACCATGTCACCGCCTGCCGATTGCGCTTTTCCGGCATTGTAGAGGCGGCGCGAGGCAGTCGTGGCGGCGCCGATACCGCCTTTGGGTCAGGTCGACGCGGCGGACGATGGCGAAACCGGCGGCCCGACATAAGCGGGCCGCCTGACTCCGCGCCGGTCAGGCCTCGGGCGAGGCGAAACCGGCCATGTGATCATAGTCGCGGGCGGTCTCGTCGGCCTTCGACTTGTGCGCGAGGATCGGCAGCTGAGATCCCTCTGCGTGCGCGAGGCGAGAGTAATCGTCGAACGCGTAGGTCTGCGTGTCGCTATGCTGGCGATGGTCGACCGGCGAGATGTAGCTGAACGTCACGTCCATGTAGCCGAGCGCCTCCATCCCGGCATAGTCCGGATTGTGGAGGCGCAAGTCCTCGGCCTCGTCGCAGGGCATGTGGCCGGTCGTCGTGGTGGTTTTGGTCACGACACCCCGGCTGACCTTCTTCAACTGGCAGAGCTCGGTCTTGACCGAGGTGATACTCGCCATGACCGGCACGTAATTCATGCTGTGGTCGACCTTCTGGACCACCATCGCGGTGCCGGCGAAAGCCATCAGCCCGCCGAACAGATACAATCGGATCATAGACTAAACCCCCCTTCGTGCCCCGAGCGCCGCGGAAGGTGCGGGCGGAGGCGTAAAAGGCGGATTAATGCGGGCGCAGCGTTGCCGGCGCCCGCCTTTAGGCTAGCGCGTCGGCGATCAGCTTGCGGCTGTTGTCGATCCCGTAGAGCGCGATGAAGCTGCCGAGGCGGGGGCCCTGGCTCGAGCCGAGGAGCGTCTCGTAGGCGGCCTGGAACCAGTCGCGCAGCTTTTCCTGCCCGTAATGCTGCTTGCCGACCGCGAAGACGCCGTTCTGGATTTCGTCGGCGGGCGCGTCTGGGGCGAGGCTGGCGAGGAACGCGTCGAGGTCGCGGAGTGCGGCGGCTTCTTCGGGGGTCGGCGCGCGGCGGGCGAGGCCGGGGGCGACGAAGTCGCGGGCGTAGGCGACGGCCAGCCCGATCAGCTCGTCGAGTTCGGGGTCGGTCTCGGGCGCGGTGCCCGGCGCATAGCGCTGGACGAAGCGCCAGGCGGTGGCCTTGTCGGCGACGCCGGGGAGCGAGGCGAGGTTCAGGAGCAGCGAGAAGCTGAGGGGGAGGGTCGTCGGCTCCGGCACCTCGCCCTCGTGGATGTGGTGGACGGGATTGCCGAGGCGCTGCTCGACCGGCTGTTCGGGCCAGCGGCCGCGGAACTGCCAGTAGTCGTCGATCGCGCGCGGGATCAGCCCGACGTGGAGGCTCTTGGCCTTCTTCGGCTCACGCCAGAGATAGAATTGGAGGCTGTTCTCGCTGCCGTAGCGGAGCCAGTCCTCGAGCCCGAGGCCATTGCCCTTGGACTTGGAGATCTTCTCGCCCTTTTCGTCGAGGAACATCTCGTAGTTGAAGCCCTCGGGCGGCTTGGCCCCGAGGATTCGGGCGATCTTGCCCGACTGGATGGTCGAATCGATCAGGTCCTTGCCGGCCATCTCATAATCGACGCCGAGCGCGACCCAGCGCATCGCCCAGTCGACCTTCCACTGGAGCTTGGCCATGCCGCCGAGCGCGGACTGGGTGACGTCGCTGCCGTCCTCGTCGGTGAAGGCGATGGTGCCGGCCTCCGCATCGACCACGCGGACGGGGACCTGCAGGACCCGGCCGGTCGAGGGCGAGACGGGGAGGACGGGCGAATAGGTCTGGCGGCGCTCCTCGCGGAGCGTCGGGAGCATCACCCCCATGATGGCGTCGAAGTGGCGCAGGACCGAGCGCAGCGCCGCGTCGAAGCGGCCCGAGGTATAGGCGTCGGTCGCGCTCATGAACTCGTAGTCGAAGCCGAAGCGGTCGAGGAACTGGCGGAGCAGCGCATTATTGTGGTGCGCGAAGCTGTCGTGGCAGCCGAAGGGGTCGGGGACCTTCGTCAGCGGCTTGCCGAGCGCGGCGGCGAGGACCTCGCCGTTGGGCACGTTGTCGGGGACCTTGCGGAGCCCGTCCATGTCGTCGCTGAAGGCGATCAGCCGGGTCGGCGCGCCGGTCAGCGCTTCATAGGCGCGGCGGACCCAGGTGGTGCGCAGGACCTCGGTGAAGGTGCCGATATGGGGGAGGCCCGAAGGGCCGTAACCGGTCTCGAAGATGACCGGTTCGCCGTTCGGCTTGCCCTGCGGATAGCGCGCGACGAGCTTGCGGGCTTCCTCGAAGGGCCAGGCCTTGGAGGTGAGGGCGGCGGAACGGAGCGCGTCGTCGGTCATGGTGAAATGCGAATGCACATGTTGCAGGTGCGAAGGCAAGGGGCGGGGCGGGTGGCAAGTTGGTAAGGGGCGGGCGAGGTTGTCGAAGGTGACACAGGGTCGGGGGGGGGGGCGCGGCGGTTGCCAGCGGCCGAACATGAACAAGGTCTCGAATGTCACAGGGTCGCCGAGTCGTTTTCGGTGACGGAGAGCTGGCGAAGTCAAAGAGCGGACGAACCTTTGGGGTTCGTTGCAGCATTTGAAATCCTACTTTGCAAGTGAGCGGGGCGAATGTCCGCTTTCGACCCATTGCGGACATTAGAGCGTCTCAGTTCACGCGTTTGATGAACGCGTCAGACGGACCTAGTCCGCACAGCCCCTTTCGGCAGGGGAGTTTACTATCGATCCGATCCCTAATCTGGCGAGCAAGCGCACAGTTTCTCGTTTCCGGACTGAACACCGCGAAGACAGGAGACTTTCTCGAACCACCGTTGTCTCTGAGTCGGGTTTCGAGATCAGTCAGGTATTCGGTGAATGTCTCCTCACTCACCGGCATCCCGTTCCAGCTGAGCTGATCGCCGTGTAGTTCAATCAGGAGCGGGGTCATGTCGCTCACGTTGCCGGCGTCAGTTGTTCGCCAGCCCGGAAGCGCGGGAACACACTCCTCATGAAGGGGCTCCTGCCTACAAGCAAGCAGAGTTGCGGAGGCCAGAACGGCGAGCGCGGCGTACCTCATCGGTCTACAATCTACTGGAGGACGAAAGTGCAGCAAGTGTCCGCCTTCCACCCAATGCGGACGCTGGCACGCGGGACCGGCTCGCCCCCAGGGTTCTCCGCGCCTTATCGGGCCTTCGGCCAGCGCTTCATTATGTAACTAATCCGATGTCCGCTTTCCACCCATTGCGGACATTCCCGAAGCAGTTCACTTTGCAGCATGAGCGAACAAATGGATCGGGTGTATGTCCTTCACCATGTCCGCAAGGATGATGAGTATGGAGACGACGCCAAACTGATTGGCGTTTACCGCTCTCAACAGGCCGTTGACCTAACAATCGCTAGACTAGCCGAACAACCGGGCTTTCGTGACTATCCGGAAGGTTTCAGCACCGACGCTTACGAGCTAGATAAAGATCATTGGTCAGAAGGCTTCGGCGATCCTTCCGACCTCCGTTGAGCACAATCTCACCAATGTCCGCAGTCCACCCATAGCGGACATTAGCGCGGCTTCCTCGTTGCCCTTTCGTTCTCGCCTCGCCACATAGGCTGGCGTGTCCCCCTCCCTCTCCCTCTCCCTTCCTGCCCTCCACGCGAGCCATGCCGGTATCTGGCTGGTCGGCCCGGACGGCGTGCGGGCGGTCGGGCGGGGGGAGGCGATCCGGGCGGTGGCGGAGACTCCGCACCTGATCCTGAATGCGCCGCTGACGGGGCAGCGGCTCGGCTATCCCGAGGTGAGCGGGCTCGACCTGCTCGAACTGTTCGCCTTCGTTCATCCGGCGCGCTTCGTGGTGCCGACGGTGGCGGGGCTGGCGGGGTGGTGCGGGCTCGAGGCGCCGGCCGACGAGGGGGCGCAGGCGGCGCTCCTGCCGACGATCGCGAACCGGCTGCTGGCGGTGCTGGGCGGCGACTGGGCCGAGCGCGAGGGTGCGTGGACCAGCAACATGACGCTGCAGCGATTGGGCTGGGGCTGGGCGGGGCTGGTCGGGCAGCGCCTCGCCAAGCCCGAGCGCGGCGAGCGAATGCTGTTCTCGCGATTGGAGCAGTGGGAGGAGGCGCCCGAACGGCCGCCGGCGCGGATGATCCGGCTGGGCGACGGTGAGGCCGAGGCGCGGCTCCGGCAGCTGACGGGCAAGGGGGCCGAGAGCCGCGACGGGCAGCGGGCGTTCGCGGCGGCCGCGGCCCATGCCTTCGCCCCGCGCGACCGGCGCGATGCGCCCAACCTCCTGCTCGCCGAGGCGGGCACGGGGATCGGCAAGACACTCGGCTATCTCGCGCCCGCCTCGCTGTGGGCGGAGAAGGCGGGGGGCACGGTGTGGGTCTCGACCTTCACCAAGGCGCTGCAGCGGCAGCTCGATGCGGAAGGCGCGCGGATCATTCCCGACGCGGCCGAGCGCAAGAAGAAGATCGTGGTCCGCAAGG